>CAZPAE010000081.1:0-8525 GCA_964584455.1 uncultured Thioalkalispiraceae bacterium | reverse complement strand
ATCTGGCTTGCGCAAGCAGGTCAGCGTATTTCAATCACCTCATTATTTGGCCAATTTTGTGCAGGCTATTTTCAATGCCTTACCCGACAACCAGAAACAGGGCTTACTGATCGGCGGGGATGGTCGCTACTATAATCGTGAAGCCATTCAAATTATTATTCGGATAGCCATTGCCAATGGCGTCAAAACCTTGTTTGTTGGACAACATGGTTTTGTGTCTACGCCAGCAGCATCACATTTAATCCGCCAGCATCAACTGGATGGTGGAATTATTTTATCTGCCAGTCACAATCCCGGTGGACCAAATGGCGATTTTGGCGTGAAGTTCAATATTAATAATGGTGGCCCTGCCCCCGAATCGTTTACTGAAAGAGTCTTCGCACTTAGCCAAACATTATCGACTTATTCCACGATCAGTTGCCAAGATATCGACCTAGATAAGCTTGCCGTCCACAAAGTTGGAAACTGTGACATACATGTCATCGATACCGTTAGTGATTATGCTGATTTAATGGAGCAACTTTTTGACTTCGACTTGATCCACGGCATGTTTAACTCGGGCCTATTTCGATTAGCCTTTGATGCTATGCATGCAATCACTGGCCCCTACGCAAAAGAAATTTTCGTGAACCGACTCGGTGCAGTGGAAGAATCTGTGATGAATGAAAAACCACTGCCCGATTTTGGTGGTGGCCACCCCGATCCTAATTTGTCGCATGCCCAGGATTTAGTTTCACTCATGTTCCACAAAACCATGGCACCCGATCTTGGCGCAGCCTCTGATGGTGATGGTGATCGGAATATGATTCTTGGTCGTCATTGTTTTGTCACCCCCAGCGATAGTTTGGCGGTTATGGCAGCCAATGCACATCTATTGCCTGGTTATAAAACTGGCCTCACCGGTGTCGCACGTTCGATGCCCACAAGCCAAGCCGTCGACCATGTGGCGAAGCAACTTGGTATTGAATGTTATGAAACACCAACGGGTTGGAAATATTTTGGTAACTTGTTAGATGCGAATCTGATCACATTATGTGGCGAAGAAAGTTTCGGTACCGGCTCTGACCATATCAGAGAAAAAGATGGCCTGTGGGCCGTACTATTTTGGCTCAATTTAATTGCGCTCAAAAAACAGTCTGTTGCTCATATGATGCAACAACATTGGGCTGGCTTTGGTCGTCATTATTATTGCCGGCATGACTATGAACAGGTAGACAGCCACAAGGCACAAGCTATATTCAGTGAATTAAATACACAGTTGCAAACTTTGCCTGGTCAACAATTTGACGGTGTCCCCATTCGCATCGCGGATAATTTTCGCTACACCGATCCTATTGACCAATCAATAACAGAAAACCAAGGCTTACGTTTGCTATTTGAAGATGGCAGTCGAATTATTTTTCGATTATCCGGCACAGGTACCAAAGGTGCCACAATTCGAGTGTATTATGAACATTATCGCCCTCCTACTGAGGAATTAAATGCGCAACCACAACAGGTTTTAAGTCATTTATTTAACGTCGCACAAAAATTGGGGCGTATTCACGAAATAAGCGGGCGCACAGCACCAGACGTTATTACATAACAGCCACTAAAAAATATGGACAGTTAAACCATGAGCGGAACGATTTATAAATTAGAAGTACGCCCTAGTCTCCCAGAAAAATTAGCTGGGCTACAAACACTGGCTGAAGACTTATTATATAGTTGGGATCGCGGTGTACGGGGGCTGTTCTACCGCCTCGATTGTGAGCTGTGGGAATCTTGTAACCATAATCCAAAAGTTTTTTTACGCCGTATTGCACAGACGATCCTTGACGAAGCTGTTGAAGATCAGCTTTTTATCGAAGAATACAATCGTGTTATGTCCGCTTATCATAGCTATCATGACAAACTAGTCAGCAAAGAAGTCGAAGATAACCTAGATGTCAGTAATGACCTCGTCGCTTATTTTTGTGCTGAATTTGGCTTTCATGAGAGCTTCCCGATTTATTCAGGTGGCCTAGGCATTCTTGCCGGTGATCACTGTAAGGCAGCCAGTGATCTTGGTGTGCCGTTTGTTGCGGTGGGTTTATTATATCGACAGGGTTATTTTAGCCAAACCATCGATGGCGATGGTAATCAGATGGCACAATACCATGATATTAATTTCGATGAGCTCCCCGTAAAGCCTGCTTTAGATAACCAACAGAATGAAGTATGTGTTAGCGTACAAATAGATAAGCGCGAAGTTAAGCTAAAAGTATGGGAAGCAAAAGCAGGACATATCACACTCTACTTACTTGATAGTGATTTAGATATCAATACTCGGGAAGATCGTAGTATTACCTTTCAGCTTTATGGCGGCGACAAAGATACCCGGATTCAGCAAGAAATTGTTTTAGGTATTGGTGGTGTACGTGCATTACGTGCATTAGGTATTCAACCTACCATTTGGCACATCAATGAAGGTCATGCTGCGTTCCAAGTATTAGAGCGTTGCCGTGAACATATCACTAACAATGACATGGACTTTGATAGTGCTCTAGAACTGGTTGCTGCAGGCACGGTATTTACCACACATACACCGGTACCGGCAGGTCATGATATCTTTGAGCAAGATAGCATGCAGCATTATTTTAGTGATTATATTCAAGCACTAAGCATTGATATGGATACGTTTCTTAGCTTAGGCAGCACCCCCAGCAATCATGGCAGCTTTAACATGACGTCTTTGGCATTACATGGTTCACGCTTTCATAATGGCGTTAGCCGGATTCATGGAAGTATTGCTGCACGCATGGAAGGTTATGCCTGGCCGCAAATTCCCCATGAAGACAACCCCATATCTTATGTAACCAATGGTGTCCATGCCCCCACATTCTTAGCCCGTGAATGGGTTAACCTGTTTGATATGCGATTTAGTGAATGGCGTAACGCCATGCTAACAAAGCATTATTGGACCTCGATAGACTCAATTCCTGATCACCGTTTTTGGAGCTTGCGCAAAGAACTAAAAACACAAATGCTCATCGATATAAATAAGCGTATCGTACAACGTTTCAAACGCGTCGGTTATAGTGAAGCCATGTTACAACGGGTCACGCAATATACTTCGCAAACTGAAGCGAACACACTCGTCTTAGGCTTTGCACGGCGCTTTGCTACCTATAAGCGTGCAACCTTATTATTTTCTGATCCAGAACGTCTTGCTCGCTTAGTTAACAACCCTGACCAACCAGTTGTTTTCGTCTTCGCAGGTAAGGCACATCCACATGATATTCCAGGCCAAGAATTAATTCGAACCATCCATGAATATTCATTGCGCCCTGAATTCCAGGGTAAAATCATCCTATTAGAAGGTTACGATATGGCCCTGGCACGTAAATTGGTAACCGGTGTTGATGTTTGGATCAACACCCCCGAATACCCATTAGAAGCCAGTGGCACATCGGGACAAAAGGCAGCGATTAATGGGGTTATCAATCTCAGTGTGCTCGATGGCTGGTGGGGCGAAGGTTATGATGGAGACAATGGCTGGGCTATTCATCCACATGGCCAACACATTGATTCGAATTTGCGAGAAAAAGAAGAAGCGGCTGATTTATTTAACTTATTAGAACATGACATCATTCCCATGTACTTCGACCAAGGCAACCAAGGCTACTCTTCTAGCTGGGTTAAAATGTCTAAAGCGTCAATGAAATCCTGTATTCCACGTTTCAATGCGCAACGTATGGTAGTAGATTATGTTACCCATTTTTATGCCCAAGCACGCAATCAATCCAAACGCTTTGGTATGGATAATGCCAGGCCAGCGCGCGAACTTGCCGAGTGGAAAAATAAAATTCGCACTAACTGGTCAAATGTGAACATTGAGCGTGTTGACCAAAGTAACGAACAGATCCTGGTAGGTGACTCCTTGCCTATTCAGGTTAAAGCCTACTTAAATGGACTTAACCCGGAAGATATCAAACTAGAATGCTTAGTTGGGACATTACGCAAAAATGGTGATTTTCGATTAAGAGAAACATTCTTATTTGATTACACCGGTATGCAAGATGAACAGCATATTTTCCAATTAGCTCTCAAACCTCATGCACCAGGGCTTAATCACTACAAAGTCCGCATTTATCCCCATCACAGGTTATTAAGTCATCCCTTCGAACTGGGTTACATGAACTGGATTTAAAGGCTACCGATCATATTGCTGGCATAAGCCAGCTAATCGTTCACTTAAGTCTTCAGGGACTTCAGACCAATCATACCGCCATTGCCAATTCCCTTCTGTGGTACCTGGGGTATTCATCCGTTGGCCCTGCCCTAATGATAAAATATCTTGCATAGGTAGCATGGCTAGACAACTGACCGAGGCTAATGCAGTTTCGATTAAAGGCCATGGCATCACATCATCATCTGATATGTTTAAATAGCTTTTAACAACAGCTTGCTGCTGTTCAGCTAATTGCTGATACCAAGATAAGCTAGTGTCATTATCATGGGTGCCCGTATAAACCACCGACTCAAAACAATGGTGATGAGGTAAGTAAGCATTTGCCGGGTCACCATCATAAGCAAACTGTAGGATCTTCATTCCAGGTAAATCAAACTGCTTACGCAAGGCCGTCACTTGCTCGGTAATGACGCCTAAGTCTTCAGCAACAAAAGGGAGTATTGAAAAAACATGCTTTAAACTGTTTAACAAGGCAGCACCCGGTGCTTCAACCCAACGCCCTTCTACCGCCGTTTCTTGCTCCGCTTTAATTTCCCAGTACGCCTGGAAACCCCGAAAATGATCAATCCGTACTAGATCAAATAAGCTTAGCTGTGTATTAAAACGCTGATGCCACCAAACAAACCTATTCTCTTCCATTGCCGCCCAATCGTATTGTGGGTTTCCCCAACGCTGGCCGGTTTCAGAAAAATAATCAGGTGGCACCCCAGCCACAACCTTTGCAGCACCGGCTTGATCTAATAAAAATAAATCACGCTGTACCCAAACATCTGCACTATCATGCGCCACATAAATAGGTAAATCACCAAACAACAAAATACCATGTTGTTGGGCATAGTGTTTTAATGCTTGCCATTGTTCAAAAAAGACAAACTGCATGAAACAATGAAAGCCAATTTTAGGTGCTAACGTTTTTTGTGCTTGCGCCATGGCATCAGGTTCGCGATCCCGTAAAGGTGTTGGCCAGTGCAACCAACCTTGTCCGTTTTGTTGCTCACGAATAGCCATGAACAAAGCATAATCTGGCAGCCAAGCTAATTGTGCCGCCATAAAATCATGAAACTTTTCTTGCAACGGGTGAGAAGGTGCTTGCTCAAATCGCTGCCAAGCTTGCCATAAGCATTGCTGATGCTGCGCAAAATCATCTACCTGATCGGCACTATCAAGTAGTTTACGATCAACCAACCAATCTAAACTGATCAGTTTAGTATCACAGGCATGGGCAGAAAGTGACTGATAAGGTGAGCCATCATCATGTGTTGGCCCCAATGGTAACATTTGCCATACCTTGATACCTGATTGCGCTAAAAACTCCACAAAGCGATAAGCATCATGACAAATTAAACCTTGCGGTAAAGGTCCGGGCAATGAAGTGGGATGTAAAAGCACCCCTGCGCGGCGGCGCTGATAAAGGAGATGTGATGCTTTAATATTCTTGACCTCGGCGCATCGTCCCTCCTCGACTATGCTCTCCACCACCATGGGTAAAGGATTCGTTTAACTGTGTCGGTGGTGTGCGTCCAATTAATATATATAAGTGTGACAATTGTAGTCGATATAAATATTCAAAATCATGCACTGACTCAGCTGGGTTGTCATCACCAAACCACCAGAACCAATCAGAGCCTTCGCAAATCGCTAACTGTGTTTCAATCTGCGCTCGCTCACTATCACTCAGTGACGCGGTTGATAACACTTCATCCACCGCCTTCTTCGCTTCACACAACATTTCCCAACCGGTATTTTTATCTTGCTGGCCTATCCAAGTAGAAAATGTGCCATATACCCAACTGCCGGCCACCACCTTTTGCAATGGGAGCGATGCAGGTTGCTGCTGCAAATAGTCTGAATAGGTAGTCAAATTAATTTGTGGGTGTGAACTAAGCTGTTCATATAAGGTATTGAGAAAATGATAGCCATTTTCTGGATAATATTCCCAGGCATTTTCCCCATCTAAAATAATAGAAACAATGGGATTCGAGGTCTGCTCACAGGCCTGGGCTATATTCTCCAAGTGGTGCACCATGTTGGCTACCGCATCATCCGCATGCCACGTTGCGTAAGTAAAGCCAATGGCATCAGACAAACCATCATCCCGAAAAAAGCATTGTATATCGACGTCTTGATATTGATAGGAACGATGCATACATGATTCGATTTGCTCTGGTGAATGATGTTGTAAACTATGCCGTAATACGGTTTCGCCACTGGCTAACCATTGAAATCCCTGCTGCGCTAAAACCCGGATTGTCTGCTCACTTACACTGCCTTCCGATGGCCAACAACCTATCGGTTTAAAACCAAAATAATGTTCAAAGACATCTAAACCCTTTTGGATGTGCCAATCTACCCGCTGGGCACCATTGGGATAATATTCACAGGCAGGTAATACCGCGTCAGGCATGGCCTCGCGGGCACTATTTATATCAAACAACAATGGCATAATGGGATGTGCATAAGGTGTCATAGATAACTCTATTTGACCTTGCTCGGCCAATACCCGATAACGACCTATGACAGATTGACAAAGTTCACCAATCACCTTGAGTAACTCATGCCTGTCTTGCAAGGTGAACGCTTGTGCTTTATCCATTAACTTGCGAATTCGTAAATCGGTTCGGCGTACAGTTTCTCCGATCCAGGCAAGATGAAACCACATTAATAAGTCAGCAAAATATTGCTCTTGCATGTATATGATAGTTTGCGGATGTGCTGCTAATAGGTTGGCTTGCTCAGCAAGACGTTGAAAAGCCGGGTAACGCTGAATCAAGCGTTCTTCATTAGCACGCAAACACTGCTGCATTAACTCTAACCGCAGCTCTGATGAAGTTGGTAATACCGGTTGCACTAAAGCATCAAGCATGCTGTCCTTAATCACATGCCCATTTGAAAAATAATGCGCAATTTGCTGTGCATAGTCATCAATTTGTTCCAGCAAGGTTGGGGTAAAATTGACGACCGCCTTTGCTGCAGGATTCGCCTCTAAATGTGCCACCATATCAATATAATCTTTGATGACATGCAAATAGGTCCAGGGCAAATGATATTGCCCGGTACGCATATCCTTATATTCAGGCTGATGCATATGCCAATACAGCACAACGTTTAACGTTGGCTTATCGGACATGGTGTATTTCCTGTCCCAACATATCTGGTGTCACTAATACAATACCTTGTGGCGAAACATGAAAGCGTTTTTTGTCTTCTTCTAAGTTGTAACCAATCTCTGTGCCGGGCGGAATATGACAACCCTTATCAATAATAGTCCGTCGAATCCGCGAATGCTCGCCAATGGTCACCTCTGGCAATGCCAGTACCCCTTCTACGTCCGCAAACGATTCAACCGACACATTGGAAAATAACAATGAATTACACACCAATGATCCAGAAATAATACAGCCCCCTGAGACCATGGAATTGATTGCGCGACCACGACGAATCTCATCATCAAACACAAACTTAGCCGGAGGCAATTGTTCTTGATAGGTCCAAATTGGCCATTCTCGATCATATAAATTAAGTTCAGGTGTGACACCAATTAACTCCATATTGGCTTGCCAGTAAGAATCAATGGTACCCACATCACGCCAATACGCTTTTTTCTGTGTTACTGGATCACGAAAAGGATGGGCATAAGCACGATACTTATCAATCAGTGAAGGAATAATGTCTTTACCAAAGTCATGGGAAGAATTCACCATATCCGCATCTTTAATCAGCTGTTCAATTAAAAAGTGCTTATTGAATACATAGATCCCCATGGAACATAGCGCCATGTCGGGATCACCGGGTATCGGTGTCGGCTGCTCAGGCTTCTCGGTAAATTTTTCAATACGATTATCTGTATCAACACCAATAACCCCAAAGGCACTGGCCTGCTCAATAGGCACTTCAATACAACCTACGGTAATATCAGCATCATGTTCCACATGTGCTGCTAACATTGCACCATAGTCCATTTTATAAACATGGTCGCCAGCCAAAATTAAAACATACTCTGGGTCGTGACTACGAATAATATCAATATTTTGGAAAATGGCATCAGCGGTTCCCGCATACCAAGAATCTTGAATGCGTTGTTGCGCCGGTAATAACTCCACAAACTCACCGAATTCGCCCCGGAACATCCCCCAACCTTGTTGAATATGCACAATCAGTGAGTGCGCCTTGTATTGGGTTAATACACCAATACGCCGGATACCGGAATTCATACAGTTGGAAAGTGGAAAATCAATAATTCGAAACTTGCCGCCGAAGGGTACTGCAGGTTTAGCCCGCCACATAGTTAACTGTTTTAGTCGGGAACCTCGTC
>CAZPAE010000080.1:7356-8592 GCA_964584455.1 uncultured Thioalkalispiraceae bacterium | reverse complement strand
ACAGTGACAAGCATCATTAACTCATACATGCATAATATTTTTAGGAACAAGACTGAGCCAAAAGTTTCTATTATTACAGCGGACTACTGGCTGTTAGGTTCTGCTGCTACGTTATTAATTCTTGGTTTAGTGATGGTGGGTTCTGCTTCTATCTCTATTTCTCAACGGGAACTTGGACAGCCTTTTTATCATCTGTGGCGGCAAATGTTTGTTACGGGCATAGGTTTGTTAGCAGCATTAGTGGTTGTGAAGATCCCTATTCGAGTTTGGCGCGACCTAAGTCCTTTATTAGTTGTCGTAAGTTTAGTTTTATTGCTAGCGGTGTTTATTCCAGGTCTTGGGCACACTGCCAATGGTAGTACGCGTTGGATATCGCTAGGTGGTTTTCGCTTACAAGCATCAGAGTTTGTAAAGTTGTTCATCGTGTTTTATTTGGCAAGTTATTTAGTAAGACATACCGAAGCAGTCAGGACCAGCTTAGGTGGTTTTTTGCGTCCGCTAGCTTTGTTAATGGTTATTATGATGTTGTTATTGCTTGAGCCAGATTTTGGTGCTGCTGCTGTGATTATTAGTACGGCTATGGCAATGATGTGGTTAGGTGGTGTTAGAGCCAGTCAGTTTTTCCTTTTGGTGATCGCGGTTGCTTGTGGCTTGGCAGCATTGGTGTATACCTCTGAGTATCGTATGCAACGGCTAACAGCTTTCTTGAACCCATGGGATGATCCATTTAATTCTGGCTTCCAATTAACTCAGGCATTAATTGCCTTCGGGCGAGGTGAATGGTTTGGTGTGGGGTTGGGTGCCAGCGTACAGAAGTTATTTTATCTGCCTGAGGCACATACTGATTTCTTGTTTGCAGTGATGGCAGAAGAGCTGGGCTTAGTGAGTGTGCTGATCGTCATTACATTGTTTACGATTTTCGTTTATCGCGCATTATTAATTGGTCGTGCTGCTGAGAATCGTGAACGCCCCTTTGCTGGCTATGTAGCCTACGGGTTAAGTGTTTGGGTCGCCTTGCAAGCCTTTATTAATATTGGTGTGAACATGGGTGTCTTACCGACCAAAGGTTTAACACTACCTTTCATGAGTTATGGTGGTAATAGCATTATTGTGATGTGTGTTGTTGTTGCCTTGCTGGTTCGCATTGATTTTGAAACACGGCGTGATGATCGCACTGTGCAACGGAGTAAACATAAGCCATGGTAGCGCCAGCGAAAACAGCATTAATTATGGCCG
>CAZPAE010000080.1:7065-7315 GCA_964584455.1 uncultured Thioalkalispiraceae bacterium | reverse complement strand
TTTAGCTGTGGCGACCACACTACAAGCACAGGGGGTTAATGTGCACTGGTTAGGTACTCGTTCTGGTTTAGAAGCGAAAGTAGTGCCTGCTGCAGGATTCGATATGTCTTTTATTAAGATAAAAGGCTTACGTGGTAAAGGATCGCTGAGCTGGTTATTAGCGCCTTTTAAAGTATTTATTGCCATCATCGAGGCGTTACAAGTGTGCCTAAAAGTGAAACCACAAATTGTCTTAGGCATGGGTGGGTTT
>CAZPAE010000080.1:0-7047 GCA_964584455.1 uncultured Thioalkalispiraceae bacterium | reverse complement strand
GTGTCGCTTGTCGGATGTTGGGTAAACCATTAGTGGTACATGAACAAAACGCGATTCCGGGAATGACCAATAAACTATTAAGTAAAATCGCGATGCGGATACTGTGTGCATTTCCTAATGTATTCGTTGCACCTGGCCGTGTGTTCCATACGGGTAACCCGGTGCGTGAGTCTATTTTAAATATTCCCAAACCTGCCCAACGTTATACAGAACGTACAGGGCCAATCAGAATATTGGTGGTGGGTGGTAGTTTGGGCGCACAGGTATTTAATGAAGTGGTTCCTCATGCATTAGCTTCATTAGCACCTGAGTTAAGCTATGAAGTTTGGCATCAAACAGGTAAGCAGAAATTAACACCTACCATCGAAAATTATAAACGGCAACAGATCACAGCAAAGATCGTTGAGTTCATTGATAATATGGATGAAGCATATGCTTGGGCTGATGTTGTGATTTGTCGAGCGGGTGCCATGACGGTTGCTGAGCTGAGTAATGTTGGACTGGCTTCTATATTAGTGCCTTATCCTTATGCAGTGGATGATCACCAAACGGCGAATGCGAAATATTTGAGTGATTCAAAAGCAGCGATACTCATTCAGCAAGTTGAATTGACATCCAAGCGCTTAGCCAAAGAATTAACTGAAATGATGAGTGCCGGACGAGAATATTTATTAAAAATGGCATTGCAAGCGTTGGAGATGGGCAAGCCCGATGCAACTGAACAAGTTGTGCAGCATTGCTTGGAGGTGGCCCATGGTTAATCATGCACGTCGCATTACAGATATTAAGCATGGCCGTGGTGAACCAGGCATGGGGCGCATTAAGCGGATCCACTTTGTTGGTATCGGTGGTGCAGGTATGAGTGGTATTGCGGAAGTACTGGTTAACTTAGGCTATAACGTCAGTGGTTCTGATTTAAATACAACGGCAGTAACACAGCGACTTGAATCAATGGGGGTGACCGTTTTTTCTGGACACCATGAAAGCAATGTAAAACAGTGTGATGTTGTTGTGATCTCAAGTGCTGTAACGAACGATAACCCGGAAGTGGTCGCAGCATTGGCGCAACGTATTCCTGTTGTTCCTCGTGCGGAGATGCTTGCCGAGTTAATGCGTTTTCGTTATGGCATTGCCGTTGCGGGTACGCATGGTAAAACAACGACAACCAGTTTAGTTGCCAGTGTTTTAGCCGAGGCGGGGTTAGACCCGACATTTGTCATTGGCGGTAAGTTGAATAGTGCTAATACCAATGCCCGGTTAGGTAGTGGACGTTATTTAGTAGCAGAAGCCGATGAAAGTGATGCTTCTTTTATGCACCTACAGCCTATGATGGCTGTGGTAACCAATATTGATGCAGATCATATGGATACTTATCAAGGTGATTTTGAGGTTCTGAAAAACACTTTTGTCGAATTTTTACATCATTTACCGTTTTATGGTCAGGCAATTGTATGTATTGATGACCCAGTGATATGTGAAGTGATTCCACAAGTTAATCGCCCTGTCACAACTTATGGTATGCATGAGCAAGCAGATGTGCGTGCAGTAGATATTCATAGTGATGGTTTTAAAACACATTTTAATGTGACGTTGCCAAAACAATCTGCAGCACTGGCCATCACACTCAATATGCCAGGGCATCATAATATTCTGAATGCCTTGGCTGCGGTGGCGATTGCCCACGAGATTGGTGTATCAGAACAGGCCATTGTGAATGCATTAGCCAGTTTTGAAGGTATTGGCCGTCGCTTCCAGCATTATGGTGATATTCAACTCGGTGATGCAACAGTCATGCATGTAGATGATTATGGACATCATCCGCGTGAAGTGTCGGCAGTGATTCAAGCTATTCGTAGTGGTTGGCCTAATCGGCGTTTAGTATTGGCTTTCCAGCCACATCGTTATACGCGAACCCGTGATTTATTTGAAGACTTTTGTATCGTGTTATCTGAGGTCGATAGTTTGGTGCTACTGGATGTGTATCCGGCCGGTGAGCCACCTATAGCGGGTGCAGATGGTCGTGCTTTAGCGAGAGCGATTCGTAACCGCGGTAAAGTTGATCCGGTTTTTGTTGAACAAGTGGGAGATTTGCCTGAAGCATTACGTGCCGTTTTGGTCGATGGCGATATTATTTTGACCTTAGGTGCAGGAAATGTGGGTGCAATAGCAAATCAACTCAAGGCAAAACTTGAGTCAACGGTGTAAAGGGAACAATAAGTGATTTTTAAGTTCGATAGGGAACGAATAGAAAAAATGAAATCAAATACTCGAATTAAATTGGAGTGTAAACGCAGTTAATGGGTAGCCCTCTTATGACAGAACAGGCGTTTGAACAGTTGCGTGGTGTTTTGCGTGATAATGAGATGTTGTCACGTCATACCTCATGGCGTGTTGGTGGGCCTGCAAAGTGGTTTTATCAACCGGCAGATATCGATGACTTAAGCTGCTTTTTGCAGCAGTTAGCTACCGAGACGGAATTATATTGGGTTGGCTTAGGAAGTAATTTACTGGTGCGCGATAAAGGTTTTGATGGTGCGCTGATTTGCACTAGCGGTGTATTAAATGGTATCGAAGTGCTTGATGATGATCGCATTTATGTTGAGGCCGGTGTGGCATGTCCTAAGGCAGCGAAAACAGCGGCTAAACAAGGTTTGGCCAGTGCAGAGTTTTTATGTGGAATTCCCGGCACCATGGGTGGTGCACTAGCCATGAATGCTGGTGCCTTTGGTGGTGAAACATGGGACATCGTTGAATCAGTTGAAACTATTAATCGACAAGGGCAACGGCAAGTACGTACGCCTGAGGAATTTGATATCGACTATCGGCATGTTGCTGGCAAGGATGGTGAATGGTTTGTTTCTTGCGTTTTACGCCTAAAGCAGGGTGATGCAAAAGCCAGTTTGGCGCAAATTAAGCAGCTTTTAAATAAGCGTGGTGCCACACAGCCAACGCAACAGCCTAATGCGGGTTCAGTGTTTCGTAATCCCGCTAACGATTATGCAGCAAGGCTAATTGAGTCTTGTGGATTGAAAGGGATGTGCATTGGTGGTGCTTGTGTTTCAGATAAACATGCCAATTTTATTGTTAACACAGGTACAGCATCGGCTTCGGATATTGAGTTGTTGATAAATAAAGTGCGACAAGCAGTGAAAAGTGAAACAGGTATTGTGTTGCAACCTGAAGTCAAAATTGTTGGTGAACACTAAGGATATGGGAACTATCGTGACACTACAGCCAAACAATCTTCCTTCACCTGAAGCATTAGGCAAAGTTGCTGTGCTGATGGGCGGATGGTCAGCGGAGCGAGAAGTGTCACTGAATAGTGGTAATGCAGTCTTAACGGCGTTACGCCAACGGAATGTGAATGCGATTGGCTTGGATGTACAACGCGATACTATTTTAAGTGAACTGCAACAAGGGCAGTTTGATCGTGCGTTTATTGTACTGCATGGTCCTGGCGGTGAGGATGGTGTCATTCAAGCCGTACTTGATGTATTGCAAATACCTTATACCGGTAGTGGTGTTGCTGCTTCAGCCTTGGCAATGGATAAGTTAAAGACAAAACAGTTGCTAGAAGCGGTGAATCTGCCAACACCTAAATATAAACAGTTATATCGTGATACAGACTTTAATTATGTTTGTGCAGAGTTGGGTTTACCGTTAATGGTGAAGCCGGTTTTAGAAGGCTCCAGTATTGGTATGACCAAAGTGACGGAAGAGTCTGCGTTGGTTGGCGCCTATGAACTTGCTGCCCAATTTAAGGGCGATGTCATAGCCGAACAGTGGGTAACCGGAAAAGAATATACCGTTTCAATTTTGGGTACCACAGCATTGCCTGTGATCCGTTTAGAAACACCCCATGAGTTCTATGATTACGATGCGAAGTATCAATCCAATGATACGCAATATCATTGTCCTTGCGGTCTTAGTAAAGAGGTAGAGTCGCAGTTACAGCGTTTAGCATTGGCAGCATTTAATGCGGTTGGCGTTACAGGTTGGGGCCGGGTTGATATTTTAATGGATGAATTCGATAAGCCTTACATTATTGAATTAAACACGGTGCCGGGCATGACAGACCATAGTTTAGTACCCATGGCGGCTGCGGCACAGGGGATAGACTTTAGTGAATTAGTCTATCGAATTTTGGCACAAACGCTTGTTGTTAATAAGCCAACCGAACAGGAAACATCACATGTCGGCGCGGGCTAGTCAGCAAGCAGTATTTATGCAACAGGATGATAACCTGATTTCTTGGGTAATCGTTCGACGTGCGCTGGCTTTTTTAATTAGTGCAGGTGTGATTAGCTGGTTGGTTTTTTGGTTACAACAACCAAATACATTGCCTATTAGTAAGATACGTGCGCTGGGTGTGTTTGAAAAAGTAGATGAAAATATGTTGCGTAGTGTTGTTGCGCAAACTGTTGATGGCGGATATTTTTCGGTCAATGTGGATCAAGTACAAAGTGCAGTAGAGCAATTACCTTGGGTTTTACAAGCAAGCGTGAGCCGTGTTTGGCCCGATACGATTTCGATAAATATAGTGGAACAGAAGGCGTTAGCCGTATGGGAATTAGGAGGACTAGTGAATCAACAAGGCACATTGTTTAAGCCCGATGCAACAAGCTATCCCCTCGGGTTACCGACATTAGATGGACCTATCGGTATGCAAAGAAATATGACCGAGTTCTATCAATTAGCGAAATCGATTGTGGAACCTTTAGGGGTTTCTGTGATCAGGATACAAATGGATTCGCGCCGAGCATATCAAGTGCGATTATCCAATGGTATTCAGTTGTTGTTGGGACGTGAACATACACAGAACCGGCTAGAACGGTTTGCGCGTGTGTATAAAAAGGTGTTGTCACAAAAAGCAACCGATATTGCATCGATAGATATGCGTTATAGCAACGGTCTTGCTGTCGGTTGGAAAGATAAAACACGCGAATAATGATTGAGGAATAATACGGTGTCTAAAAAGGCTGAGAAAAATCTGATTGTTGGTTTGGATATAGGAACGTCCAAGGTTGTCGCGATCGTCGGAGAAGTCACGCCTGATAACGAGATTGAAGTGATCGGTATTGGGTCACATCCATCGCGGGGGTTAAAGAAGGGAGTCGTTGTTAATATTGAGTCAACAGTTCAGTCTATTCAACGTGCAGTTGAAGAAGCTGAACTCATGGCTGGGTGTCAGATTCATTCTGTTTATGCCGGTATTGCTGGTAGCCATATTCGCAGTTTGAATTCACATGGCATTGTAGCCATTCGTGATAAAGAGGTAACGACCGCAGATGTTGAACGAGTGATTGATGCGGCACGTGCTGTGGCGATTCCTGCGGATCAACGCATTCTGCATATCTTGCCACAAGAGTTCATTATCGATAATCAAGAAGGGATTCGTGAACCGATTGGTATGTCAGGGGTTCGCCTAGAAGCCAAAGTCCATATGGTGACCGGTGCAGTAAGTGCAGCACAAAATATTATTAAGTGTGTGCGTCGCTGTGGACTCGAGGTGGATGACATTATTCTTGAGCAACTAGCATCAAGCTATTCGGTATTAACCGATGATGAGAAAGAACTGGGTGTGTGTTTAGTAGATATCGGTGGTGGTACTACTGATATGGCGGTATTTACTGAAGGTGCCATTCGTCATACGGCGGTGATTCCTATTGCCGGTGATCAAGTCACTAACGATATTGCCGTGGCATTGCGTACACCTACCCAACATGCAGAAGAAATTAAGATTAAGTACGCCTGTGCATTAACGCAGTTAGCGAGCCCCGATGAGACGATTGAGGTTCCGAGTGTTGGCGATCGGGCTGCACGTCGTTTAGCAAGGCAAACGTTAGCTGAAGTGGTTGAGCCACGTTATGAAGAGTTATTTACCTTAGTGCAAGCTGAGTTAAGACGTAGTGGTTTTGAAGATCTGTGTGCTGCAGGTGTAGTGATTACCGGTGGTAGCGCCAAGATGGAAGGCGTTGTGGAGTTAGCGGAAGAAATTTTCCATATGCCAGTACGTTTAGGTGTACCGCAATATATTTCTGGTTTGGTGGATGTGGTACGTAACCCGATCTATTCAACCGGTGTCGGGCTTTTATTATTTGGTTATCAAAACCGTGCTTTACGCGAAGTAGAAGCACGGATGGGTTCTGGTTTTCGCGCCATATTACGGCGTATGAAGAGTTGGTTTCAGGGGAATTTTTAATCCAAACCAACATATCTGAATTTGTTTTATTAGTAGTTAGGAGGGCAGAGGTATGAGTATGTTTGAATTGATGGACAATTACTCGCAGGAAGCGGTAATTAAAGTCGTTGGCGTGGGCGGCGGTGGCGGTAATGCCGTTGAACACATGTTATTGCAGAATATTGAAGGTGTTGAGTTTATTGTTGCCAACACGGATGCACAGGCAATGAAAAACAGTTCTGCGCGAACCTTATTGCAATTAGGTAGCTCCATCACTAAAGGGTTAGGTGCAGGTGCTAATCCTGAAATTGGTCGCCAAGCGGCAATGGAAGACAGAGAGCGCATTCAAGAAGTACTTGAAGGTGCGGATATGGTTTTCATCACCGCGGGTATGGGTGGTGGTACCGGCACCGGTGGTGCACCGATTGTGGCGCAAGTTGCCAAAGAAATGGGTATCTTAACTGTTGCGGTTGTCACCAAGCCGTTTCCTTTTGAAGGTAAAAAACGGATGGAAGTGGCATCAGATGGGATTACGGAGTTAAGAAGTTTTGTTGACTCGTTAATTACCATTCCTAATGAGAAGTTACTGAGTGTGTTAGGCAAAAACATCAGCTTATTAGACGCATTCAAAGCCGCTAATGATGTGCTGCTAGGTGCAGTACAAGGGATTGCGGAGTTGATTACCCGTCCAGGTTTGATCAATGTGGATTTTGCCGATGTTCGCACCGTAATGTCAGAGATGGGTATGGCTATGATGGGCTCAGGTCGTGCTGCTGGTGAAGAACGTGCCCGTGAAGCAGCGGAAGCAGCCATTGCCAGCCCTCTATTAGAAGATGTTAATTTAGCTGGTGCACGTGGTATCTTAG
>CAZPAE010000079.1:0-8662 GCA_964584455.1 uncultured Thioalkalispiraceae bacterium | reverse complement strand
GTACAGTTTTAAGTCACACAGCGAACCTAAATTGAGGATAGCGCATGGCTGATAAAGACGACACGCCCCCAGATAACGAAGGACAAACACCGGATGAACGGTTGGTCGCGATGTTGGGACTCATGGCTGATGATGAGCAACCGTATGGGCCCACACCCAGTTTAAAAGAAATACAAGACTGGCATTTGGGAAAATTAGGGGCAGAGCGCTCGGCGCAGGTGAAAACCCATGTGGCACGTGACCCGAAGTGCTATCAATTATGGCGTGAATTAGTTGAAGCAGAGCAGCAAACCCACGCCGAAACCTTAGCTGCACTACAACCGGGCCTGTTACATCGCGTGGCAAAACGAATCAATGCTTGGTGGCAGCATCCACCTACGTTATGGGCCGGTGGTGGTGTGGCTACCGCATTTGTGATTGTCTTAGTGGTTATCATTGGCCCGCTGACCCAAGGGCCATGGTCACCCACGGATGATCCTATTTTTGCAGAAGGGCTTGAATATAATTGGCCTTATGCGGCCATGTCGGTGACCCGCAGTGGTGAATTAAGTTATCGACATAAAATTGCTTTGCAAAAAGGTTTGCGTAATGGACTTGTATTAACTACCCAAGAACAACCGCCATGGGCAGCGGCTATTGAACAACTGCCTAGTGCAGCGCAGCCATGCAATGATGCACCGAGTACGGTGCAGTGTGAAAAGCAAACTAAGTTACTTATCAAAACCGGTACCCATGCGGCTGTATTGTATTTAGCTTGTCTTGAATTTGAAGCCGGTCAACAAACTTACTTTGATGAGATGTTTTGGCAACAACAAACCGAGGCCTGGATACCGCTGGCCACACAATTAGCACAGGCTCAGATTAAACCCATTGCAACCTTAGCAGAGAAAATGGGGCAGGATGTGGACAAGCATCTGCAATGTGATGTGGTGCGTGATCTCATCTATGCGACATATTAAGTTTTTATCCAAGTCTATTCGTGGTGTCGTTTGGGTTTTCTTGGTCATCAGCCTAAATGCATGTGGTCACTTAGTACCCCAAACTGAACAAGAAATTCAGCCTCTTTATCAAGCGGCTGTAAAACAGCATAAAGCAGGCCAACTTGATGCCGCACTTGCACTTTATAGTCAAATCATTGAGCAAGACCCTGAACATGTACAGGCTTATCAACAGCGCCTGAAGATTTTCTATCAACAAAAAAATTATCTGGCCACAGTAGCGGATAATAAAACATTAATTGAGTTACAGCCTTATGATGATAGTTGGTATGGTAATCTGAGCTGGAGTTTAATTTTATTACAACGGCCAGTACAAGCTCGGGGGTATGCCCAAAAAGCCCATGAGTTGGCACCGTTAAGTTTTTCTTGGCTCGTCAATCTTGGTCATACTTATCTATTAAGCGGTGATAACGCCACAGCAAAGCGATATTACCGACAATCCATTGCCTTACTGACAACAGAAAAGCAACTACAAAAAGGGGCTATCGCCGACTTCGACGTGTTTGTTGATAAAGGCTGGCAAGTCGATAATGTGACTCAGATGAAAACCTGGGCACAACAGGTGTTTGTTGAATATAAACCGCATCGCCAAGCATTTAAGCTAATGAATCAGTCGGTGGCTAAGTCAAAAAAACGAAACTATCGTGAAGCGGCGTCATTAATCCAACAAGCCATCGCGTTACGGGAAACCATCCAGGCTGATAATTTGCTGATTGCCCGTACTTATTATCGGTTAGGGAACGTTTGCCAAGTTATGCGGGCCTATGATAAAGCGGAGCCAGCTTATCAGCAGGCGCTGGACTTACAGCTGAAAGAACAAAATGAACAACATTTGGATGTGACTAAGGTTTATTACTCACAAGCCATACTCTATGCACGGACCCAACGTTATGCGCAGGCGGAAAAACAATACCACAAAGTGTTAGTAGAATATCGCACTAAGCTAGGTGATGCGCATAATCGGACATTGAGTACACGCCAGCGCTTGTCAGATTTATATCTCGCTACCAAACGCTATGCACTTGCTGAGCAGCAGTATCTTGGTTTATTGGCTGATCTTGATTTACTTGTCAAGCAACAAACTAACACTACTTTAGTGGTATTAAAAAATATCATCCAGTTATACACCAAGACAAGCAAACCCCAACAGGCCATAGCGTATGCAGAACGTCGGCTCGCATTACAAAAAAAATTAAATACCAATAAGCCCCTGGCAACCACACCGGCGATGAACCAACTGGCCAACTTGTATTTAGATGTGGGACAACATAAAAAAGCAATCGATTTATATCAGGCTGCGCTTAATATACAACAAGAAGTGTTAGGCCAAGATCATATCCTGGTTTCGACCACACTCAATGATTTTGCAGATCTGTATTTTCAATTAGGAGATTACAGCCAGGCTGAGGCGCTACACAAAAAAGCCTTAGCTATTCGGCAGGCCAAATTTCCTTCGGATCATCTTTGGGTTGGTAAATCACTACACAATTTGGGTTTGGTGTACCGAGCGCAAAGCCGCTATATGGAAGCCGAGCCGTTATTACAAGAAGCAGTGGCGATTTATGAAAACAAGCGTGGTCATGACTATATTGAGCTAACTGTGTTTTTACATAATTTAGCCGGGCTTTACTATGATGTGGGCAACTATACTCGTGCTGAAAAGCTATTTTTACGCACATTAGCACTGAAACGAAAGCATTTTGGCAATGCACACCTCGAGCTTGCCCCCACACTTAACCAACTGGGTTTGGTTTATAAAGACATGGGAGACTATGACAAAGCAGAGCGTTACTACCAGCAATCATTTGCGATACGTAAAACAAAACTAGGCCCACAACACCCGCAGACAGCGACTAGCTTAGGCAATCTTGCGGGCTTGTATTCCGCTAAAGGGCAATACAAACAAGCCGAGCCGATATTGATTAACGTGGTGGAGGTTCATCGCCAATATTACGGTGCGAAAAGCGTGCTGACCGCAGTGCCCATGAGTAATTTAGCGGTGTTCTATCGCGAAGTGGGCTTGTACCCCAAAGCCGAAGCCTTATACCGTGAAGTATTGCAAATTCGTGAGGCAGCACTAAACCCTCATCATGTGGATATAGCCATTACATTGAACAACATGGCGGTGCTATATAACCATATCGGTGCCCATCATAAATCAGAGCGCTTGTTGCAGCGTAGCTTGGCGATTTATCAGAAGCGTTATGGCAACCAACACCCCTTAGTGGCAACGGCCTTGGGGAATTTAGCGTTTTTCTACGCTGAAAGCGAGCAACCAGCAAAAGCTGAACCGCTGTATCAACAAGTTTTAGCAATTCGGCAACAGCGTTTAGGCAAGCGCCATCGGGATGTGGCATTGGCATTGAATAATATGGCCGTGTTCTATCATGATCTTGGTTCCTATGCGCGTGCTGAACGGTTTTACCGAAAAGCTTTAGCTATTTATCGTCAAACGCTGTCTGATGATCACCCCGATATTGCCACACTCTCAAGTAGTATGGCGGATCTGTATCGTGATCGCGGTGAGTTTAGCAAGGCAAAGCCATTATTTGAAAAAGCAGTGCAAGTACACACTCGAGTTTGGGGCGCAGACCATCCGGATACCGCACGGTCTATGAATAATCTTGGGTTGCTTTATCGTGATTTACGGCACTATGAGCAAGCCATAGCTCTGTTTAAACAGGCATTGATTGTGTATCAACAACGGTATGGTGAACAACATATTGCTACCGCCCGTGGGCTAAATAATCTCTCGGTTACCTATCGTTTACAAGGAAAACATCTCGAAGCAGAGCGATTAGCTGTACGTGCGTTATCCATTGCTGTGGCACAACCCAATGCATTACTCTCCTTTATTTATTTTAATTTAGCTCAGATAAAAATGGAAACCGGCCACGCTGCTGAAGCCATTTTTTATGCTAAGCAAGCGGTCAACGTATTACAGCAATTGCGTACCGGCTTGCTTGAAATGGATAAAGAAATTCAAGAGGATTTTCTACGTCATAACCGCTGGTTGTATAAAGTGTTAGCCGGTTGGTTAATTGATACTGGTCGTCTTCCTGAGGCGGAACAAGTATTAGCGATGTTAAAGGAAGCAGAGTATTTTAATTTTATTCGTCGCAGTGCTGCGCAAACCACGGATACAACAAAGACGACATTTAATGCTGTTGAACAAACACAATATCAACAACTACAAACGATTGTACAGCCATTTGCACAATTACGCCGTGAGCTCAATGATTTACAACGCATTAAAATTGAATTTCGTACTGATGAGCAGCAACAACGTATCGCTGAATTACAGCAAGACATTGCCCAGCGCCAACAACAATATTTAGCTTTTATAGAACAAAATCAATCGGTTTTTACCCAGCCAAACAAAGCTGTGGCTAACAATGCTGGGGCATTTGATACGAATCGTTATCAAGCTTTATTAGCAGGGTTAGGGCCGGATGTGGCCTTAGTTCATTTTTTACAATTGGAAGATGGTTTACGTATTTTATTGCGTACTGCCAATAGTAATATTGCCAAACGTGTTGCAGTAACTGAAAAGCAACTAAATACGGCTACACATGTATTACGCAAAAATATAAAGCGGGTCGACCGAAACCCTAAGCAGGCTGCGAAAAAGCTTTATCAATGGTTAATTAGTCCTATCGAAAAACACTTAACGCAAGCGGGTATTACTACCTTAATGTTATATAAACACGGCACGCTGCGTTATATTCCTTTATCCGCATTACATGATGGTAAGCAATTTTTAGTGGAGCGCTATGCCATTAGTAACTATACCGCAGCAGCTATACACGCATTGCAGTCTAAGCCCAATGATGATTGGCATGTGGTGGGAATGGGGGTAAGTAAAGAAATCAAACCCTTCTCACCATTACATATGGTGCCACAAGAATTAGAGAATATTATTCAACGCGATAAGCAAGATCCAAACGGTGTCTTTCGCGGGAAAATCTATGTGGATGAGGCCTTTACCCAGCAGCGCTTCAAAGCTTCATTGGCCGGGGAATATAATGCTGGGCATATCGCTACCCATTATGTATTTAAGCCAGGCACTGAATCCGATTCGTTTTTATTAATGGGCGATGGTAGCCAGTTAGCGTTAGCTACATTACGTACCGAGCAATATGATTTCTCGGCCATTGATTTACTCACCCTATCCGCTTGTGATACTGCCGTGCATGATCAAAATGCCAATGGCCAAGAAGTAGAAGGGTTGGCTACCTTGGTACAGCGTCAAGGAGCAAAAGGAGTGATGGCGACCTTATGGGCGGTGGCCGATTGTAGTACAGGCGTGTTTATGCAGCAGTTTTATCAATATCGTCAGCAAGGCCTGAATAAAGCGGAAGCCATACGGCAAAGCCAACTGGATTTTATCCAAGGGCGTATCCAGGTGTTAGCGGTTTCGCCCAACCATCCTGAGCAAGGTTGTCAGCCAGTGGCTGGGGACCTAAACCATTTGTACCAACACCCTTATTATTGGGCACCGTTTATTTTAATGGGTAATTGGCAATAAATTTGGTTGTTTTGTTCGTCCTAATGAATAGCTCAGACCAGAACGGTCTGAAACCATCACAGGACGAAGGCAATGCGCAAATTCATAGTATGGGTGATATGTTTCGGCTTAATGCCTATGGCACAGGCAAGTGGGTTAGCCAAGCTGAAAATTCAACATAAACGCACGAGTGAGATGGTTGAGAAGCAATATTATCGGGTTAACCAAATGACATATCGTATGCGCACTGGTGCCACCGATTTGCATAATGTGTGGTTTAATGTGTATTTAGGGATTAAAGATTATTGGGGTTTGGGTACAGAAGCAGAATGTAGCTTATCGATGGATGGCGAGCCGTTAGATGCTAATCAATACGTAGTTTATCATCGTGATACCACCGGGTTTTATTTTGATACCTTACCGGCCGGTGCCAGGCTGGTGCTATCGATTCGCTGGCGTGACACACAGGTGATTCCACGTTTTGCCGCCATCCATTTAAAAAGCGATGAGGGCGAAACCCTCAAGCCTTGGCCGGGTTATCGTTCGTTTCGCAAGAAACGTGGCACCTTGGTGTCGCTAGCCGTTGAGGCAGAGCAAAACTGCCGTTTTCGATAGGGCATGTGCTTCCTTATGTGCTAAAAGTGAGTACAATGGACAAAGGTGGGGAAATGAATCAGCAAGGTAAACATATGTTACGAATTATGGCTTTTACATTCGCGGCGTTGCTCGCTTGGGGCTGTGTACCCATTGAGTCTAAAACAAAGGTGCAGTTCATAACTAAGCCTGTCGCTTTGTTTGATAAAAACAGTGTCTACAAATTTGAAATATCACGGGCAGGGCCTAAAAAAATAAAAGACAGCAAGCCCAAACGCTATATACACCGATTTGCCGCAGAAACCAGTAATGGCTATATAGAGTACCTGAACAATAACCGTTATCTCGCCACCTTATCCAGTGGCGGATTTGGTAAGACAGATCAATATGAAATTACCATTGAAAAATTTGATCGATCATTCTCTTTATTGTCCGACTATTACATTTTTAATGCCCAACTTTATAGTACGAAAATGAAAGACAAGGGTAAGGACTCTGGTGGGTACTTTTACTTCATGGAGAAAACCCGCAGTGGCGAATGGTACTCCTATATACCTTCATGGCCCAATGAACAAATTATCGAAATGAAAACCCGAAAAGAATTTTTAGCCTTTGCTGAACGGGTCTTCTCCCAAAGCCGTGATAAATCGGCCCGCCAAGTTACCTTTTTACAGCGAGATCGCTCTGATATTGACTACATTGAAACCCGGAAACAACATGCCAAGCTAGTAGAAGAAAAGCGACAAAAAAAATTAAAGCAGCAAGCAAAAAAAGCCAAGCCCAAACCACCGGCGGCAAAAAAGTCACAACAAATTAAAGATACCCGTAAACATTATATGATTTGCGATGTGTATGAGAACCATAAGAAGAAACGCTTACTGGTAACGATTGACCGCTCTAACCGGACCATGAGCTGGGCGCCACCAGATAGGCCACAAAAAACAGTTAACTGTATATTAGAAGAGACTGACACTTACAGCATGGGCCTATGTAAAGGTAAACCTAAATCGATTGGTTTAGATGTGATGTTAATAAAGCCTAATTACGATTATGAAGCATTAGTGACTAGCCCCGATTGGAAGTCTTGTAATCTGGCCAGTTCTAAACCACCACGTAATAGTGGTGCGCTAGAGTTTGCCTATAGCGTGTATTATAAAACCGCAAAAAAATATGGCAGCTGTACCCCGCGTAGTTGGGCCAAAGCCCATGATGTTAAACCCGACTCGGCCAATATAGTTACGTATAAACAATTACGCATTAACCGCTATAGCTTGTCATCACGATTACTCTCCGGCAAAACTGTGCAAATCTATAACAAGAAAGAAAACACTAATTATTGGACCAACCAACAACGCTGGAAAAATGGCGATACGGGGAGTTGTCAATTCACTAAAAAACCGCAACGGCAGTTTTAGGAGGATTTATTGAGCTGCAAATTTTTTTCCTAGCTTAATTAGTAGTTCATAGTATATTTCGCCTTCATTCTCATAGATGGGAATGATCTGATTTTTTTGTTTATCTACAAAAAATATGCCATACATTAGAGGGCTAGGTGTGACAACACCACAACCACCCACTTTTACTTCTAGTTTTCGAGCAGGTTCGCCGGAGAAAATCTTTGTGACTAGAATTGTTAAATGCTGTTCTTGAGTTAGATCTGTAAACCAGCGTTGGTTTTTACCTTGGGATAGGCTTTTTAGTCTATCTTTTTCATACTCGACTAAATGTACACCTGTCACCTCGGCAATAAATATTTGATCGTATTTATCAAGATCAGAAACTGGCATTTGTTTTGCGATGCATGCAAGTGCTGAATTTGAAATTAGAAATAGAGTGATTAATGCTATTTTTCGTATACTTTTGTTAATGTAACCTACATACAAATATGTATGGGGCTCTAAAGTCTTATGGAGTTTGTTTGTAAGCATAGGTCAGTTGCTATTGGGGGTCGACTGATGTAACGTATGGTTCCACATAATAAGTTTTTCTAATATGTCGTAGTGCTCTATTTTTAGGAACGATTATCCAGCGTTCATAATCAACTGCTTTTCCAGTAATTCCTAAACCTACACATTGTGCATTATTATGCCCAGAGTGCTCACCACAATAATACCTATCAAATAATAAATAGTGGTCATTTGTTCCAGTTATTTCAAATTCACCGGGGATATTACCCATAAATGAAAAAAATGATGATTTTTCAGTATGAATATTATATTTTCCTGGTTTTAAATAGATAACTGTATGCGTGTCATTTTTAAGGGCAACAGTTTTAGCGTTATTAATATAAACTTCTGGCCATACAGCTGAACCTATTTCCGTATGTGGCCGATATATATAAACTATTGCAAACCCCTCTTTTTTTTGACTAACTTCTGTAAATGGTTTTGCATCAGGTGGGCGTACTGTCGAGCAGCTCGATAAAAAAATCAGCAAGATGCTAAATACAAACCCTCTATTTTTTTTCATAGATACTCCTAACAATTATTTAGATGCTTGTTAAAATACAAGCCCATGAGTATGCCACAAACTTAGTTTGAGTATATGCTTCACGTATGTAAAC
>CAZPAE010000078.1:234-8671 GCA_964584455.1 uncultured Thioalkalispiraceae bacterium | reverse complement strand
ATACTATTTATATTGATAATAAAGTTCATCAAGGTAAAGTGGGATATCAAATTGTTGTGCCCTTGTTGATTAAAGGAACACAAACTGCAGTTTTAATTAATCGTGGCTGGATAGCTGGAGCACAAACAAGAGAAGTATTGCCTGTGGTACAAACACCTGAGTATGAAGTAATGGTAAAAGGTTTAGCTAAGGTAGAAACGAAAGATATTGTTAGCTTTGGCTCACAAAATCGGCTCGGTAATGATTGGCCTGCCTTAGTGCGTTGGGTTGATATAGCTCGTTTGCAAAGTACATTGCCTTTTGAAATTAAGCCCTTTGTTTTATTACAAGAGTCAGAAGCAGCTGATGGATTAATACGGCAGTGGCACTTTGTTAATTCGCCACCCGAGAAGAATTTAAGTTACGCAGTACAGTGGTTTGCTTTAGCGGCTACGTTGCTATTGATATTTTTCTGGGTCAATATGAAAAAAGTAAGTGAGTAGAAATTGTTTATGGATTCAGCACAATTAAAAACCCGCACACGTTCTCGTTTTACATTGATCTTCTTGATTGCTGTATTTGCTGCACCTATCCTACTTGCTTATGTTGTTTCAAGTAATAAATCATTGCATCCCACACAAACGAAAAATAATGGCCATCTATTTGAGCCTGCACGTCCGTTACCTGAGTTCTCCTTGAATACATTGGATGGAAAAACATTCGAGTTAGATGACATTCGTCGTAAATGGTCTTATGTGTATATTGATTCAGGTACATGCCAACAAACTTGCCAAGAATCTTTAGATAAAATACGTATTGCACGATTAGCCCAAGCCGGTGAATCATTACGGGTACAGTACTTTTTATTAGTTACTGGTCAACCTAACCAATCCGAATTAAAAACACTGTTAGAAAAACATCCTCGCATGATATTGCTTCATGGTGAATCGCAAGTGGTAGAGCGTATTGCTACTAATTTTAACACCAGCGAAGGTGAAGCCATCAATGCGGGGCAAGTGTATCTTGTAGACCCCATCGGGAATGCGATGATGTATTACCCAAAAGGGTTTGACGCAAATGGGTTATTGAAAGATCTGAAATATTTATTGCATTGGTCCCAAATTGGGTAGCCAATCTTGTTACTAATATATAAGTAGAGACTGCATTATGGCACAACATATTCAAAATGCTCTTTTTGTTAATCGGTTTCGTTGCTACTGCCGCGATTATTATGAATTATGTAAACCGAAAGTTGTCGGCTTAATTATTTTTACTGCCATAGTGGGTATGTTTTTAGCAACACCGGGCATGGTGCCATTATCCGTATTATTATGGGGAACGCTCGGTATTGGTTTAGCAGCCGCATCGGCCGCAGCCATCAATCAAATTGTGGATCAAAAAGTCGATGCTGATATGAGACGGACTCACCGCCGTCCATTACCTACTGGGCATCTGACTAATCGGCAAGCATTAACGTTTGCATTTACCATTGGTGTTATTGCCATGGCCATTCTGATCTTTATGGTGAATGTGTTAACGGCTGTTTTAACTTTCTTGTCTTTAATTGGTTATGCTGTCATTTATACAATGTACTTAAAGCGGGCTACACCACAAAATATTGTGATTGGTGGCGCCGCCGGTGCAGCACCACCAGTACTTGGTTGGACTGCAGTAACCGGGAGCATTGATCCCAATAGTTTGTGGCTATTCTTAATTATTTTTGTTTGGACGCCGCCACATTTTTGGGCTCTAGCAATACATCGTCGTGATGAATATGCCAAAGTCGACATTCCCATGTTGCCCGTGACACATGGTGTCGAATTCACTCGTTTGCATGTTCTGCTCTACACCATCATCCTCGCAATTGTGACTATTTTCCCTTATCTGGTTCGAATGAGTGGTTTAATCTATCTAGCCAGTGTCATTGTCCTCAATGGTATTTTTCTCTACTACGTCATCAAGCTGCAAAAGACCGAAAAAAATGGCATCGCCATGAAAACTTTTGGTTATTCTATTCTTTATTTGATGTTATTATTCGCCGCGCTGTTAATTGACCATTATTTTATGTTTTAAAGCCTAAATTCGGTTCAGTTCAACGTATTTTCCTTAGCATTGTAGGGGTATAACTCATTGTTTTGTATGGGTTTTTACTGTTAGGCCTGCAATTACATAAATTTCAGTTGATCCAGAAACGGCAGATACTTAAAATATAAGTAACTCCTTATTTAGTTTGCTTCAAACGTATCTGATTTTGGTCGATAAATTTACATCGAAATTAAGATTCAAATAATTCGGGAATAACTATGTCATCCAGTTCGAGTCATGCTACACAACCGTACAATTACGATATTGTGCGTCTTTTCACCATTATGGCTGTCGTTTGGGGTGTCATCGGCATGTTTGTCGGTGTTTATATTGCCCTTCAGTTAACTTGGCCGGTGTTTAACCTTGATACGCCAGAAATTACGTTTGGCCGACTACGCCCAGTACATACAACATTGGTGATTTTTGGTTTTGGTGGTAGCGCGCTGTTTGCAACATCTTATTATATTGTTCAACGTACCTGTCAGGCTCGACTGGGATCGGATATTTTAGCTAACTTCACTTTCTGGGGTTGGCAAGTAGGCATTCTTTTAGCGGTATTGGGCTACATGGCGGGTTATACCCAGTCACGTGAATACGCTGAAATGGTATGGCCTATCGATTTATTAATTGCGGTTACCTGGATTGCCTATTTCTTTGTCTACGTCTTAACACTGAAGAAACGTAGTCAACCTCATATCTATGTTGCGAATTGGTTCTTTATGGCGTTTATCCTAGCCACAGCCATTTTGCATATCTTTAATAATATGGAAGTGCCCATTAGTGTATTCAGTTTGAAGTCTTATAGTTTACACGCAGGTGTGCAGGATGCGATGACGCAATGGTGGTATGGCCATAATGCGGTAGGCTTCTTCTTGACCGCAGCTTTCCTCGGTATGATGTATTATTTCGTACCTAAACAGGCAGGTCGTCCAGTTTATTCATATCGCCTTTCTATCATTCACTTCTGGGCATTGGTTTTCTTATATATGTGGGTAGGTGCACACCATTTACACTGGACAGCACTACCTGATTGGACCTCAACTTTAGCGGCGACATTCTCTATTCTTCTGTTGTTGCCTTCTTGGGGCGGCATGATTAACGGTATTATGACGTTATCTGGTGCATGGGATCGCTTAAGAACGGATCCTATTATTCGTTTCTTAATTGTCGCTTTATCTTTCTACGGTATGTCTACTTTTGAAGGTCCATTAATGTCATTGAAGAGTGTGAATGCACTATCACACTATACTGACTGGACCATCGGGCATGTACATTCAGGTGCACTAGGTTGGGTAGCGATGGTTACTATCGGTTCCTTCTATCATATGATTCCACGTCTGTGGGAAACCAAGATGTATAGCCAACGTTTAATCTATTTACACTTCTGGTTAGCAACGATCGGTATCGTGTTGTATATCAGTGCGTTATGGGTTGCTGGTATTGGCCAAGGCTTAATGCTACGTGCTTTCGATGAATACGGTAACTTAGCTTATACCTTCATCGAGTCAGTTGCCTTCTTGAAACATCCTTATGCTGTGAGAGCATTAGGTGGTGGGTTCTTCGTTGTTGGGATGTTTATTATGGCCTTCAATGTGTTCATGACGATTCGCCAAAGTCGGATTGAACGTAATGAATTGGAAGCCAAGCTTGCTGCAAAGCTGGCAAAAGCCTAATTCGGAGAATAGATAATGAAACATGAACGCATAGAAACACATGCCGGCTGGCTTATTTTCCTAACACTGATCGTAATTAGTATCGGTGGTTTAGTCGAAATCGTACCGCTTTATTTCATCGATGAAACTATTGAAGAAGTAAAAGTAGACGGTGTTCAAACTGTTCGACCATACACGCCGTTGGAATTGCGTGGTCGAGATCTTTATCAACGTGAAGGGTGTTATACCTGTCACTCACAAATGATTCGTCCATTTCGCGATGAGAAATTACGCTATGGCCATTATTCATTAGCAGCTGAATCTCAGTATGATCATCCATTTCAATGGGGGTCTAAACGCACTGGTCCTGATTTGGCACGAGTGGGTAAGAAATACTCTAATGAATGGCATGTTCAGCACTTAATTGCACCACGCTCTGTAGTGAAAGAATCCATCATGCCTAACTATCCTTGGCTAATGGAAGCAGAACTACAGTATAAAGATATTGGTGATCGTCTGCGGGCACTTCGTGTTGTTGGTGTACCTTATTCGGCAACAGAAAAAGAATACCAAGAAAACGTAAAATTGTTTGGTAAAGAAGTCGCTGACTGGTTAGATATTCCCAAGGCGGAAGAAAACCTTATCAAGCAAGCTGTCGCTAATAACTATGATGGTGATCCTAATTACATCAGTGAAATGGATGCCATGGTAGCGTATTTGCAAGTATTGGGTACGATGGTTGATTTCAGTCAATATGAAGACGGCCATTTTGCTAAGTTTAGGTAAGGCTTAAATGGAAATATTCCAATGGTTCACTGATATGGGTAACACGAAGCCGCTGGCTTTGGTTATGTTCTTTGTGACCTTTGTCAGCATCATTGTGTATGTCTATTTCAATAAAGAACGCAGTAAGCGATTTGAGAGTTACCGCTTTATCCCGTTAGCGGATAAAGATGATGAATATGATGAGAAAAAAAGCAATGAGTGAAGATAAGCAAAATAAGGCTGTACAAACCACTGGTCATGCTTGGGATGGTGACATCCAAGAATTTAATAACCCGCTGCCAACTTGGTGGCTTTGGGGGTTTTATTTAACAGTTGTGTTTGCAGTTGTATATTGGTTTTTATATCCGGCATGGCCAATTGGTGATGGTTACACAAAAGGTATGGCCAACGATATTGAATACACTAATGAGAAAGGAGAGAAAGTCGTTTCTCATTGGAATACTCGCGCTTTGTATCATCAAGAGATGGAGCAGGCACGCCAAGCCAAGATGAAATACATTAGCCAGCTGGAAGAGGCTAGTTACGATCAAATTTTGCAAGATGCTGATAAACGTAATTATGTGCAATCAGCAGCGAAAGTATTGTTTGCTGATAACTGTGCTGGGTGTCACCAAAATGGTGGGGCCGGTATTGTAGGTGCTTATCCTAATCTTGCTGATGATGATTGGCTCTGGGGTGGTCAATTTAGTGAGATTGAGACGACCATTCGTGAAGGTCGTAATGGCAACATGCCTGGTTTTAAGAAGACCTTATCGGCGAATCAAATCGATGATGTAACAGAATACGTACTGAGCTTGTCTGGCCAACACCAAGACCAAACAAAAGTGACACGCGGTGAATCAGTCTTCAATGGTGCTGGCGGTTGTTTTGCGTGCCATACCAAAGCAGGCACAGGTAATAAAGCGATGGGTTCAGCGAATTTAACCGACCAAATTTGGACTGTTGCTGTGGTGACACCTAAGCAGGGTTACGAGAAGAACCACGCAACGGTGAGAGAAGTGATTGCCAATGGTATTAAGCGTGAAATGCCAGGTTGGAAAGCACGCTTTAGCGATACTGAAATCAAAATGCTTACCTTATATGTGCATGAATTGGGCGGTGGACAGTAAGCAATTCCCTTTTTACGCCTCTATGGTGGACTAACAGAGCGGCATTGAACGTCTCTGTGAGTATTTAATTATGACTGAGTTGAACAATTCTATGCGGGCCCAAGGTTCAACTCAGTCATCGCATATCCAAACACGGATTCCCGTTTATCCTCGTTCTGTTAAAGGCCGCTATCGCAACCTTAAGACAGCTATTTTATCTCTTGCCTATGGTGTTTACTTTCTTTTGCCATGGTTACCGTGGGAGCGAGAGCAAGGCCCGAGCCAGAGTGTATTGTTCGATCTAGTTGGACGTAAATTTTATATTTTTGAGCTTACCGTTTACGCACAAGATATCTTCTGGTTAGCAGGGTTTTTGATTATCGGGGCATTTTTATTATTTTTTGTCACCGGTATTATGGGACGAGCGTTTTGCGGCTATTTCTGCTTTCAAACACTTTGGACTGATGTGTTTATTTTTATAGAACGTCGAGTACAAGGTGAACGCAATGCACGAATTAAGTTAGCAAAAGCCCCATGGTCAACACGAAAAGTAACATTAATTGGTACGACCTGGTTGCTATGGATCGCTGTTGCGTTTTGGACAGGCTTATCGTTTGTTCTTTACTGGGGTGAAGCAAGAGAAATCATTCAGCAGTTTTTTACCGGCCAAGCCCCCTTTCCTGCTTACGCGACAACACTTTTCTTAACAGTTTCTACCACTGTCATGGCGGGTTTGGCGCGTGAGCAGGTATGTACTTACATGTGTCCTTATGCTCGTTTTCAGAGTGCCATGTTTGATAAGGATACAATGATTGTTGCTTACGATGAGCAGCGCGGAGAACGCCAAAAAGGTCGTTGTAAACCCACCAAGACCAATCAAGACCAAACTTATCGTGTTAATGAGGGATTAGGGGATTGTATTGATTGTGGGTATTGTGTACAGGTTTGCCCAGTAGGGATTGATATTCGCAATGGTTTACAATATCAGTGTATTTCATGCGCGCTTTGTATTGATGCCTGTGATCGCATGATGGATGCAATTGGTTATCCGCGAGGTTTAATTAGTTACACGGCTGAAGACAAATCAAAAACCATAAAACAACGGTTATTTAGATTTAAAAATATCGGTTATGCAATAGCAATTTTACTAGTAACAGTGGCGTTAATTTACAGCGTTGCGAATCGTGAATTAATTGAAGTCCATGCCGAACAAGTTCGTCAACCATTGTATGTGACTTTATCTGACGGGCGAATACAAAATCGTTATAATATTAAAATTAATAATAAGTCTGATCTAACGACAGTTTATCAAATCAGCTTAACTGGATTGGGTGATGCTCAGCTTGAGGTGAGACCAAATGAGTTGGTTACGGTGCTGCCGGGTAAAAGTGTATCGATACAAGCATGGGTGATACATGCAGTGGATACACAAGCTCGTACCGAGCAAGATTTTCAATTTTTAATTAAGAATACGCAGGATAGTAAAGCGGAGATAATTGTTGTAGATGCTCGCTTTTTCTTCCCACATTAGTTAGGAGGAATATATAAGTGAATTTATTAATTAGCTTGCCTGCGGGTATTTTATTAATCTTACTTAGTTTTTATCTATTCCGTAAGTTTAGTTCCTTATCAATCTATGGTATTGCTGGCATTTTGGCGATAGCAGTCGTCGCAGTATATACGGCAAGTGCTGCAATAGTTTGGCCCGGTGTCGACGTTTTTGCTATCCATATCGCGATTTATTTGCTCACTGTTTACGCCAACACGATTATTTTGCATTCACGCCGTAGCAGTACAGGGAAAATGCATTGGGCACCTATTACTATAGTGTCATTCTTTGTTGTTCTACTGATAGTCGATTCTATTTTCATTATCTTAGCGCAATCAGGAATGGGGCCAGACTGGGTAAAACGTATTTTGCCGGAGCCGCGAGGTGGTGGAGAGGTGGTTTCTGCTTTTCCTGGTGTGGTGAGCCACGACTTTCGGGAAAAACAAAATCAATTTAACGATTACCAACAGCAGCGTGCAATACAGTTATCGCGAGGCTGGCAGGTAAAAGTCGGTTGGCAAAGTGAAGCCTATGCTAATAAACCTAATACTCTGTTGATCGAAATCAGAACAAAGGATAATAAACTGGTTAATAATGCGCAGGTGAAGGGTACTTTCTTTTATCCTGCTAGTATGAGGTTAGATCATACTTTTACCATGCAAGTTGCAGGCAACGGGCTTTATTCATCAGAAATTACTTTACCTAAAGTAGGGAAGTGGGATCTGGTGCTTAATATAGAGAAAGACCAAGCGGTCCATGAAGTTCGGTCGAGCACAACGATTAATAAACTGGAACCTTAATGGGGCAGGATAGCGAACGCTGTTTTCATTGTAACTTACCTATCCCGGCTGGCACACATTATAGTGTTGTTATTGATGATGAGTCTAAGCCGATGTGTTGTCCTGGCTGCGAGGCTGTCGCACAGGCCATTATCGATAATGGCCTAAACGATTATTATAAATACCGAACAGAGCATGCCAACTTATCGCAAAGTATTGTTCCAGAAGAGTTATTAAAACTCGATCTCTATGACCGTCCGGAACTGCAAGAAAAATTTGTTTATGAGAGCGGCGATAATATAAAACAAGCCTCTTTAGTTTTAGAAGGTATTGTTTGCGCAGCATGCGTATGGCTAAGTGAACAACATGTTTCTAAATTACCAGGGGTAATTAGCTTTCAAGTTAACTATTCAACCCACCGCGCGCAACTTAAGTGGGATGACAATGTTATAAAGCTTAGTGCGGTTTTGAAGGCTATTAGTGAAATTGGTTATCTTGCCCATCCTTTGGATCCCAACC
>CAZPAE010000078.1:0-220 GCA_964584455.1 uncultured Thioalkalispiraceae bacterium | reverse complement strand
AGCAACTTTATAAAAAAGAACGCTCAGCCGCATTAAGGCGCTTAGCCGTAGCTGGGTTTGGTGCTATGCAAGTAATGATGTTAGCGGTTGCTTTATACGCTGGTGCGCATCATGGCATGGATGAGACATTAGAGCGTTTTTTACGTTGGGTAAGTTTGTTTATTACAACACCCGTATTGCTTTATTCGGCACGCGTATTTTTTAAGGCAGCCTGGCGTGA
>CAZPAE010000077.1:0-8679 GCA_964584455.1 uncultured Thioalkalispiraceae bacterium | reverse complement strand
ATTGTTGCCACCACCAAGATCATACTTACCTTTAAGTCCAAAGCGCGAGGCATTGTTATCGAAGGTTAAGTTATCAACATTATTCGTATCAATAGAATTCAAAGAATAGCGAATGTCGGCATAAAGCTGATTAGCTTGTACCGTGGTGGTAGTACTAAGAATCGCTGCGGCAACAGCAGCAGACAGACCAAGTTTCGTCGTCATTTTGTGCATGGTTAGGGATCTCCTCTTTAAAATGCATTTATTATGAAATTGCTTGTTATAGTGTCTATTGCATAGACGATAAGCTTGTTGGCTCATCAAGAGTTCTCCTATAGCAGTAACTGTGCCAATCATTTTGGTGAGTAAAGGCGTTGCGAATAAAGCAGTTAGCGGGTGTAGGGAGATAACACGACGATGTTATACTGTCATTGTCATGACATTCATGCCAGACAGTCAGTGTGGCAGTGGTATCAATACGACGGTTGTTGTATCAATGTCATGCTATTGTATAAAGTTGTTTAATAAATGAATAAATTCATTCATGTCTAATACGATAAAAGAAAATAAATAAAAAATCCGTACGAAGGTGTTGCAATGGTACAACATACACTGCCATATCATATGGTGGGGTTGATTAGAAAAACCGGCCGACATACGCTCGAAACATTACGGGCGAGCATAGTAAAAGCCAATTATTATGCGGGTGCCTATCAGCATCGAGTATGGCTGATTGGTGATGGTCGCAGTGGCACTACTTTTTTATCAGACCTCATTAACCATCACCAACGCTATCGTGAAATGTTTGAGCCCTTTCATCCCGCATTAATCAAACCCATGCAAAATTTGGCGATGCATGAATACATTCGCCCGGATACACCATCACATCCCTTTTGGCCTTTAGCACAGCGAGTGTTACAGGGAAAGTTCACCTACCCCTCGGTCGATGCAATGAATCGACGCCTCCATTACCGTGGCTTATTAGTAAAAGATATTTTTGCTAACCTCTTTGCTACTTGGGCAATCAGACAATCAGCGGATAATCGTTTAAAAGTAATTCTGCTAATACGTAATCCCTTTGCCGTTGCGCTATCGAAATACAAAAAGAAAAATTGGATTTGGCTAACCGAGCCTCGCGCTTTTTTAAAGCAACCCAATCTTGTGGCAGATTATCTAGAGCCCTATGTGGATGTCATTCAAGCTGTAGGCGATGATTATATAGAACGCCAAGTATTAATTTGGGCTATATTGCATTATGTTCCTTTTCAGCAGTTGACCTCGAACCAAATACATGTGGTGTTTTATGAAGATCTTATTGATCAACCTGAGGCAACATTGCAGCACTTATTCGAATATCTTAGCCCACAAGACAGTGCTGAACAGCTCAACAAAGCCATGACACTATTCAACAAACCCAGCCGAGTCGCCGGTAGTAATAGCAATATTGTGCAAGGCAATTCACCCATTGAAAGCTGGCGAAAAGAGCTCACATCCAAGCAAATCGATACGGGCCTAGCTTTATTAGAAAAATTTGGTCTTGAGAAGATGTATGATGAAACAGGTCGGCCAAGAAAAGCACAACTCGAAGCATGGCGATAAAGATATTTTCTAAATCACGTACTCGTCGTCGATATTAATACCCCTATACCCCCGCAGTATCTTGTTGATCTAAAGTAGAAAAATACACAGCGCAGATTTTCAGGCCTGTCACCTTGCTGTTGATGCATCCAAACACTTACCTACACCGTATAGGTATTGTATCGCGGTTTTATCGCAATGATTGATACACCTTACTTGTGAACAAAAAACAATATTCGGGCGAGAAAAGGAGTCCCTATGAACAGACGTAACTTTATCCAGCTGGGCGTATCAGCCGGTGTAGCAGCTATCGCTTTACCAAAGTTGAGCATGGCAGGCTCAGCAGGTAGTGCACAACACTCAATGGCGGGAGGCGTTTTTTACACTAAAGCATACCCTGGGCGTTGGAGTAAAAAAGCAGCACCACATTTACCAGTGATTGAGCAACAAAAAAACGGCCAACAATTACAGATACAAGTGATTACGCCGCATGAAATGAAAAAACATATACACTATATTACAAAGCACACACTACTAGACCAAGATTATCATTTCTTGGCTGAGTTCTTATTTGATCCCATCAAACATGCTTCTGCGGTTTCAAACTTTACGCTTGATAACTATCAAGGCAAGCTATATGCCCTTAGCCATTGTAATAAGCACGATACTTGGTTAAGTGCGATTACTGTATAAAGTCCACACGCTGATAACAGAGCGGTAATGTAGCCCTCTGTTATCAGCATGACACGCCTCTAATCACCCAACGCTATTGCCGTACTACGCACAAGAAAAAAATCTTTAAGTTTTTTTGATCCAGATCACCCTATTGCTCGTATTCATTCTCAAACACGAACATGTCTCTTAAATCGGGGCATCAGGCGAATAACCACTTGGGTGTATTGAAATGATAACGATGGATAGGTTTGGGTTGCGGCAAAGCATGCTTGTATTAGGCATGTTTTGCATGTTCAGTATGAGCGCACTTGCTGAGACAGTCATTCGTTGTCCTGTAGAGCGAAACCAGTCAAAAGCAGTACCAGATAGTGCACCCTATGAACAGTTTCAAGTAAGCCAGTGTTGGTGTGCATCAGCTGAGCGTGTAGAAAAAGGGATGGATGATTTACAGTCTGATGTCCTCTACCAAGCTGCAAGCTCGTTACAAGATATTCGTACAGAGCTAATTCGTGTACTAGGCATCAAGATTGATTATCAGTTTATTGCTACTCGTGCCCCTAATGCAGCCAAAGGTTCTGAACAAGCAAAATGTCTTACTGATGATGACATTAATCGTTATGTCCAGGCAGCAAAACGTGCGCGTGACGAGCTGCCGCCGGATGCATTTGATCCCATTGAAGTGAATATACGCCAAGATCAAGAAAAGAATGAAGAGAATAATGATTTTGGTGAGGCGGATCCAGAAGAGTTAGCGCAACAACAGGCACAACAGCGACGCGAACAAAACGAACCAAATATAGAACAAGAACGGGAACGAGAAAAGCAACGTCAGCGACAATGGCAAGAAGGGCAACAACAAGCACGTGCCCAAGCTCGCTTAGATGAAGCAAAAGAGTTTCATGAGCGTACCTTTAAAGAACTCAATACAAAGATAAACAATACCGCATCACAGCTTGATCAAGCTCGAACCCGTTTAAAGCGTCTTGAGGATGCGTTACAGCGTCGTCGTGAAGGCGAAGGTGTGTTCGAACGAATTGATGTTTTTGTCAGTGGCTTATTCGGTGATGGTGACCCAGCCATTCGTTCTTTTGAGCAGCGTATTAGCAATGAAAGAAATCGAGTTAGCTCATTAACACGTCAGTTAGAAACGTTACGCCGAGAGTCAGCAAATCGCGCAAGCGAGGCCGCAAAATTAGAGCGTCGGCTTGAAGTTGAGGTAACAAAAGCAACGACGGCATCCCGCGAACGCGAGCAAGCGAAACGCTTACAAGAAGCGATCGACTTACAGCTGGAAGTAAGTTTACGTTCCCAATTATTAGGTGCAGCATTAAGCAAGTTTGAACAGCAAAGCGCTAAAAAGCGTAAAATTGCCAATGAGTTTCGTCGTCGTGGTGATGAAAATGGTGCCCAGGCATTCGAGGATGAAGCCAGGAAAATTGATGAACAACGTCAGCGATATTTGGATATTGCCTCTTCGGGGCTCAATGGTGCAGTTCAAGATTTAGAAGATACCTTTAGACGCAATCGGCGTGAAGAGATTGGTCCGAATAATAGTTTAGAGCTGGCGCAAATCATACGTGAACAAGGCAAACCAGTTGATGTGGTATTGCGCGCTGATGCATCACAACAATTAGAAACAGTAGAGCGAACCGCAAACCGATTAGCCGGGAGTGCACCACGATCAAAAGATCAAACCAGTGTGTTTCTCGAAGTAAACCAAGCATCCATTATCGATTTGATTCGCGATCAAGGGAGGTTCAATGCGCAGTACTGGGAAAACCCAGCACTCTACTTCAAACGTTATGGCGCTTATATAAAAGGCGCAGGTCGTGCAGTGAAAGACGGAGTGGTGGATTTAGGGGTCCTAGTTTATGAAACAGGTGACCTTGGTGGAGAATTTGTTGAACAAGCTTTACGTTCATACAGTGGTATCGATCTGGATTTATTTGGTTCAGAAAATCGTGAGTTTGTTGAGAATGCCTATCGTCGTGCCACTACACCAGATGGTAAAGCAACCTATGTTACCCTAGAAAATTTTAGCAATTTTATCGAACGACGTTTTGCACGTGCTGCCGGTGCAGGTGAAAAAGGTGTTGAAGCTTTTCTTGAAGACACGGGTTATGTGTTTACTACCGTGGTTGGTGGAGAGGAGCTTGTCTTTAAGGCCATTAGCAAAGGCCGCAAGACCGTTAAAATTGTTTTAGTTGAACGCCGTATCGCACGCCTTAAACGTATAAACCGTGCTGCCGATGCCGCATCCGATGTCGCACGTAGTGGTAATATCGCAGAAACCGTGACTGATGCACAGCGTGCCGTTAATGCAGGGGTTGAGACCGTTACTATCAACACTAGACCCTTTGCACCATTACCTGATCCTTCTCTATTTGCACCTTTGCCCGATGCGCCACCGGGTATTGGTAACGCCGGGCGTATTCCCAATGATCCCTTTGCACCGAGAAACCCATTTGCTTATACCGGTGAAGATATCGCGCGCTTATTCCCAGGACAGGCAAATGCTGCAGCGCCAGGTTTTCGCAATGCACAAACAGAGTTAATAACACAAACACCCAATGGTAGTCGTTCACCATTTGCAGGGGATGATGTATCAACTAATGCGTTAGCTGGCCCACAAAGATCGGGGCCTCAGCCAGGCACACCAGCGTTTCGTAATGCACAAACTGAATTAACCAGCGGTACACAACCCAATAGTCCTACACCAAGTGATATTGCCGGTAGTAATACGAGCGATACAATCTTAGAAACACCGGTAGTAAAACAAACGCCGCCATCACAATCAGCCAAAGCCACACCCACAGATGGTTCACAAATGCGTCCAGGTGAATCACTACCACCTGTTGATGCGCGAGAGATCGACGTTGATTCGATTCTAGATAGTAACGATAAGCCGGTCGTTGTTTTTCTTGATAGGGGTGATGCACCTAAATTAGAACTAGTTGCAGAGCAAGATTTATTGGGAGGCGGTTCTTTTACGGAAGCTTATCGTGCACCCAATCGACCACAAGGTTCACCACCTATTGTTATTAAGATCACTAAACTTGCTGATGATGCCATATTAGATGATTATGGTTATTCTGAACTAGCTAGATTGAATAATGTGGAAGTACCAAAAGTACATTCGCGTTATCGCACCAAGCAAGGTGGTCGAATTACGGTAGTTGATGAGACACCGCCCTCGGTTAAAAAGCGTGCCGGCGTAGATGCCAATGGCAGGGCCAACCCACCACGGTTAACACCGGGTGAACTCAATGCTTACCGCAATGGTATTGAAGAGTTAAATGCCAATGACAGGGTCTTTTTAGATAATCATGCCGATAATTATACCTTTCGTATTGCGACTGAAGGGGCGAATGCCGGTAAATCTGTTCTTGTGGTGTTAGACACAGGCGGTGTGCTCCCTATCAAATCCGGTAATCCAGGTATCGCCAGAGAGTTACAACGTGCCATTGATGCACCTTCAGATACGATTCGTGATTACTTTTCCATAAATAAAAAAGCAGCGCGCTTAGAGTTTCATAAGCAGCTTGCTGAACGGTTTGATCAGTTCATTGATTGGGCGGCATACAATCAACGGTTACGTGCCAATGGTTATACCGGGCCGGATTTCACTAGCTTAGATGCCAGTAAAGTGATTGGCGGATTCCAGTACTTACCCACCAATGGGATCACTAATCCACAGTTTGCGGCTCCGCCGATACCGGTATCAGTATTACCTTTCCCATTACAGCATGAGCCCACTAATACATATCACGCGGCACTTCATCAACACACAACATTAACATTAAAGAGGGCCGCATAATGAGAGCTGCATGCATGATTCTAAGCTTATATTTGCTAAACGGTATGCAATTAGCCGTGGCTGCACCAAACGATGAAGTCAATAACATCGCATGTTTGCCCGGCGAACAACTAACTGTGCCGGTATCTGATGACAATACTGAGGTGCTATTTGCCGTGCGTGGGGAAGCCGGTTTATTAGAGAGTCCAAGTCGCAGTTGCTGGTGTGGTGAACGTCAACAAGTTTCACAAAATATAAACCGCTTTAATACGCTATTAGCCGAAATGCAATCGAGCAAAAAAATTCCTACCGATGCAACACAACTAAAAACCGCTTATGAAAATGGCAATGACACACTACAACAAGCAATCATTCTTCAACTGGGTTTAGTGCAGGACTTTGAGTTTTCACTGAGTTTATCACCGGGTACTGGACGGCGTTCTCAGATGGCGGCTTGTTTAGGGGAAACCGAAATGGGGCGTTACGTTACTGCTGTGCGTGCTTATCTAAATAGCATTGTAACTAAATGAGGTAGTGGGCATGAAAACAAACCTAATAATGTTGCTAACTATTGTGTTGATACTTGTATCACAACTAGCGCGAAGTGCTGAGTTACCTTGTCCATGGCCTTATGGTCCAGAGCCACAACCGGAAGAGGTTAACTTAGCGCATACCGATCCGCCCGCCAAGTTTAAAGCGTTCAATTGTTTTTGTACCAATAGCCAGACCTTGTTGGCACGTCAATCCGCTGCACTACGTACCGATCCGGTATTGAGCAACGATGGTCGGCTGTTATCGTTTATTAACAGTTTTGGTGGTGACACATCCATGGCTGCAAAGGCATTGGTTGATAAATATATACGCCAAGGCGTGTTTGGCAATAACAATTATGTTGAGTTTGAGCTTGACCCAGTTAAGAGTGAGACAGAAACAACACAAAAGCGGCGTACCTTGTATTGTATTCCAGAGTTCGATGTCAATCTTTATGAGACCGATCTTGCTAACTGGATGGCATTTCACCCTGCCGTGATCACATCGAGTAATACGACTTCCAATAAAACAACACCTAAGAAACAAGGGCCATAAACAATGAATAGCATGGCTTTAATCACATTGAGTGTAAATAATCTGCTGGGCCGTTATCTGCGTACTATGTTACCGCTGAGCGGACTACTTGCTGTAGTGCTAAGTAGTATGGTCAACGCCCAAGACGCACCCCCCACTCCCGAGTTAATCATTGTCAACGGCACCATTACACGAACCGACGACGGTAGTTATGACTACTTGCCAGTACCGTCACTTGCTTGGGTACGCTCGGTTGCCGTAGCCAAGCGCAAACCGCCCGAGAAAAATAATCCAGCTACCAGTAGTGATAACACCACACAATATGTTGTGGGGGCACTGCCACGGTTTGGTACTTTAGCACCCTTTACCGTAGTAGGTGAGGTAACACGCAACGGTGATGAATTAGTCGATGTGCAATTGCTCAATACAACATTTATCTCAGGCAATGATTTTTTTGATGCAACCCTGATGAATAGCTTATTTAGTGCTGGCGTATTAGTGGCACAAAATAATAATAACGCAGGCAATAACAATGGTGGTGGAAATAATAATGGTGGGGGCGGTAACAACGGTGGTGGCAATACCAACCTAAGTGCACTGGTACCAGGTGGAACAACACTTCCCGCTGTCAATGGCGCTTTCTTTTATTCCTTTGATTGTCCTGCACCCGGCGCACCCGTTGTTGTGGCAGGTATTAATGCGGGTTTTGATTTTTCTATCGATCGTAATTTTATGGAAGCCAACCGTTCAACCGTTGCTGCCTTGGCAAATTTCATTTCCTTTAATGGCAATACAGCACAACGTAGCTTTAATCTTGATGACAATGTGCGTGTCGACTTTACCGGTGAAGACTTACGTGATAGCTCGGCGGTGGTATCTGGCGCTATAGCCGCTAATGAAACGGGATTAATTTATAACATAACGTGTGTGGGGCCGGTGCCATGAAACCATTCGTCATCTATTTCAATGCTTTTTTAATACTATGTTTGCTTGTACCTCATAGCGTTACGTATGTTTCAGCCGCACAGTTTCGCAGCTACAAGCCTATTGCCACACCAGAACCTACACCAGCAGGTACCACAGCAGCCACCAGTATCAAACCGATTCGTCGTGCCGTGGTTATGCAAGCCTTGCAACGGTTGTTTGATTCATGGGGCAATGAAAAGTTAACCGCGTACTTATCCGAAAATTTTTATGATAAATCACGTTTATTAGATGTAATTGCACTGGATATTCCTCGTGATGCCAAGCTTCGGGTGTTATCGGTTCAGAACGTACAGTCTTTGGCGCAGTTTATTAAACCCTCTGGCGCGGCGGTTGACTTAACCCAAACGCGGGTCGCGGTGATCGCTCGCGTTCAATTAGAGTGGAATGATGCGACTGCGGGATTCCAGCGTCTTGAGGGTACAAGCGAGTACGTGCTTGATATCACAACAAGCAGTGCAGGGGAGGGTTAGCAGTGCAGATAAAAACCAAGCCTCTTATTGCATGGACCATGACATGTTGCGGGTTCCTCAGCGGGAGTCCAACTCTGGCGGATGATAATGCTGCTTCCAATTGGCAATACTCCGGTAGCATAACCAATC
>CAZPAE010000076.1:0-8713 GCA_964584455.1 uncultured Thioalkalispiraceae bacterium | reverse complement strand
TGGTCGTTAGAGACGTTACCGGCGTTGTAAATCATCGTGTGTAAGTTTAATTGGTAACCGCTTCGACAACTAAGTGTGTGCCTGGGTTAATGCCAATGTCACTGAGCTGGCGACGATCTTTTTGATATTTCCCATTCACGATTTTAGCGTGTAGGCCAGTGTAATATTGATGTGTGTCTGCATTTTTCAAGATCCACAGTTTTTCATAGGTGAACGGCGGTACGCTGGCGGCTTGTAACTGTAACCATACATAATCTAATAAATCACCGGCGGTTTTAAATTTGGTATGCGCAATCGTATATCGCTCGCCTTCTTCGGGTAATAAGGGGCGGGTATCAATACTAATGAAGTTATGCTCTTTAACGTGCTCAACGGTTTGTTCAACGGCATAGTCCAGTGCTTGGGCGATCTTCTGGTTTTGTTCAGTACTGGAGGTATTATCAATTTGCTGAGCAAACTGCTGTGTCATGTCTTCGGACTTGAGTGTCTGGGTAATGGTTTGTTTAATATCGTCATATAAACGGGTTTCATCTACGGCCATAGTTTGTTTCATGGCGCTGACGTATTCATTAATACTCACTTGCTGGCCATATTCGGTGGGCGAGAATAAATGATGGGGGCGGTTCCAAAGGATGTAGAAGAAAGCAATAGAAATAAACGTTGGGAAAATAATCGCAAACACAGTAAATAAAATTTGTACCACGCCGTCGGTTTGTGTCACAACACCACCGACAACCACTTCAGTTAAGGTGATAAAGATAGAAATCACCCATAACGGGGTGGCATGGCGTTTAGTTCCATTATGCTGTTCTATACTCATGTGCCTACCCTCCTGGTTTGAGCAGATACGTTGAATACTATGCTATAACGTCTACCCCACGCCAAAAAGCTACGTAGTTTTTGATTTGTTTCGCTGCCGCTTTCGGCGCTGGGTAGTACCAAGCTGCATCGAGATTTTGTTCATCGCCAACGACTATCGAATAATAATGCGCTGTACCTTTCCAAGCACATTCACTGGTGGTATCGCTAGGTTGAAAGTAATCCATATTTAATGTTTCAGCGGGAAAATAGTGATTGTTCTCAATCACAATGGTTTCATCGCTTTGTGCCAAGATATGGTTATGCCAGATCGCTCGCATGGTGTGTTGGCCCCCTAGTCGTTATTAATTTGGCGGTATTTTGGTTCAAACGGGCTGAGTGAGACGGCGCATTCATAAACTTGGCCTAATTGTTTTTCGCAGGTTTGTGCTGCCTGATCATCACAAACAGTTCGGTCATGATGACATTCTTCGAGATCGTTGGTGGCGGTATTGATACACTGGCAGTTGGCGGCACCGCCGTCAGCGGCGGCATAGAGTTGTTTGCTGATGGGGTCGCTATAAAGCTCGACGCAGTTGTCAGTTTGCTCCCAACATGTACCGACCCCCTGTGGGGATGGATCGCTATCAATGGCATAGCCAGCGAAAAAGCCGACGCTGATCAGTAAGATAAAACCGATGATGCCATCTTTTTTTCCGCTCATAACCCACTCCTGTTGTTATCACGAGCCATAATTGCAGGGTAACAAAAAATCAGTGGTTCGTCCTTGTCATGGTGGGGAGCGAAGTGATGACGCCATCTCTATCGGGTTGGCAGAGCGCTAAATAAAGCTGTGCTGATGCAAAGAGATTGCCGCGTCATTCGGAAAACTGCTAGTTTTCCTTATTCCTCGCAATGACATGGTTTTTTTGTGTCATGGCGAGTCGCAAAGTGACGAAGCCATTTCCTTGGGCTAGCAGAGCACTGAAAAAAGTTTGTCTTTGCGAGCAAGCGTAGCTTGCTCGGCAATCTTCCGCTATAGGCACAGTTTTTTTTAATACTCTGCTAGGCTAAGGAAATTACATCGTTGCTTTACTCCTCGACAGCTTATTCCCGACGTTGTCTATCGAGTTTGTCCATGAACTCGTCGCAATGACCGGTTTCTTTCCTGTCATTGCGAACTGGCGTTAGCCAGTGAAGCAATCTCCTTCGTGGTGACAGAATATAGATTAGCAAACAAAAACGCTTCGCCGATATCCCGGCGAAGCAAAAGGGGAGGACAGAGATGAAACTATTGTCTAGCGGCTTTCGGGGTTAATGTGGTGAGCACGGCAGACAGTGCGCGGTCCATCAGTGGCACGTCATCGACGACCTTAGCATTGCCTTGGCGTAAATCATCGGCTAGCTCTAGTAGTGACTTGTCAGCGACCACATCGAACTTCCAATTCAAGAAGGTAAACTCACCGAGTAAATCGCTTTTCCAGGCTAATTTAGCCCGTTGCGATTTACCTTCTTTATTTTTGAATTCAACCCACTTACCCATTTCCAAGTGGCGAGCGAGGGCTAGATATTCATCGTTAATGGACTCAATTTCTGGGTCAGATTCCCAACCGGCTAATGTAATGTCCTCAAGAATGATTTTTTCATCATAATCATCGTCGTCGCTACTCATCAGCTCTTCGCTTGTTGTCTCAGCTTCTTCTTCGCTAGGGGCAAATAAGAAGTTATCCGTGACCGGTTGTTCATCTTGCATTTGTTGATATTCGGTTTCAATATTTTGGATCGTAGCTTCGATTAATTCGGCTTCGCCGGCATTATCCATATCCATTTTGTGTTCGTGGCCACGGACACTGGCAATATGATAAGGCTCGAGGCTATCGAATATCCCATCGATTTCATTTTCTGGGTAATTAATTTGTATCAGTCCTTCGCGTAAGGTGGTGATGAGTTTTTGAATAATGTGGCCAAGTTTATTTTTATCTAAGCTCAGTTGCTTAGGTTCGATAGACCAACATAGAACATCAATAAAGCGAATTTGTGTTTTCCATAAGGTACTATGTTCACCCTCTTGCAAATAAGTTTGCAACATCACATCTTTCCAGGGGCCTAAGATAATATCGACAATCACCGTTGGTAACTCACGGCCAAGTAAGTGTTGCTCTAGGGTTTCTTTTACCCATGCTTTTGCGAGTGCTAACTCTTCGCGTTCTTTGAGTTGTTGCTCGATATCAACAATGGCTTGGGCTTCTTGAGCATGATACTCGGTTAAGAATTGATTGAACTGGTCATGCAGATTTTCAAATAAGCTAATGTCATCGGTAAACTCTTCGAGTACCGTTTCGGTGATGTCATGGATTTTTTGCAGAATAGGATTGTCAGCATCGGTTGCTTCATCAATCCCAATAGCAGATTGGGCTAATTTATTAAGTAAGTTGCGTGCTGGGTGGCCATTGATAGAAAAGAATTCTTTATCTAACATGGCAACCTTTAACATGGGTATTTGTAACCGTGCAATGCTGGCTGTGGCGACAGCCGGTAATTGTGGGTCGTTAAGAATATATTCAAAGATCAAACACACCACATCAATTAAATCATTATCCAGTGGTGTGATGTGGCGTTGCGCATCAGCGTCATTATCTGGGTTTTGTAGTTGTACCCGTACATAGTTACCTACCGCATGAGCACCGCCTTGTGGTATTTCATCAGTAAAATTTTGTTGTAGTGAAGTGAGTGAACTTAACATTTCGTTTGATGAAAGCACTGTGGCACCGCCGGGCATAGCCGGACCACCCATACTATTACCACCTACCATGCCACCAGCAGGTTGGCCGGCCACATTCCCCATGGGCATACCCGCGGGCATCATACCTGTGGGTGCACCCGCATAACCTTCGGGTGATGTATAACCAGGGGCAGGATAATAGCCGCCTGTGGTTTCACGGTATTGGGTCATTAAGCCTTGTAAGGTTCCCCACATACCGCCGCCGCCCTCAGGCATGGCGCCCTGTGGGTAAGGCGCTGCTTCATCGGATTGAGGTGCGTTGGGTGCAGCAGGCGGGGCGCTGCCAGGCGGACCCATATGTTTAATGGATGTTTTAATGACAGGTAATACACCGGCATCAATAAATTGTTGGTTAATACTTTGATATAGCCCGGCTAAGCCGTGAATACATTGTAAATCGAATAATTTGAATAAAATAATCCGTATTTCTAATGCTAGATCGGTTTTTTCCACAGCTTTCGAGTAGGTGGCAACAATGGTTTGTGCCCCAAACGGGATTTCAGTGTCATCAAGTTCGGTTTTATCCTGCAAGTGGGCAAAGCGTTTGCTGATAGCACTGAGATCTTGGCTATAGGTGGCATGGATCTTTTGAATTAAGCGATCTTTCGCTAGCGTAATTTCTAAATCTTCCTCACTGATCAGTGACAATGAGTCGAAATCAATATTATCAGTATCAACAATTTGTGGTTGGTGTGCGCCTGATTCATCATTTAAATGGCGTTCAAATTCATTTTCTAATAGCTCGAAGAAATTATTCTCGATGGAGCTCTTTTTAAGGCGGACAATCCGCATCGAATCAAGATAAAGATTTTGGTCATCATGTTGACCGGCATTTTCTGCCATTTTGAATAATGCATCATCGGCATTATCGAACATATTTTGCATCACCCGACGCATATGTTGTCGAGTGGTGTCTTTAAATGTCCCTAATAGCTTTTTCATAAGAACATGTTGTGAAATTGAGTCTGATGATGTTTGGTTGAGATAACTAATATTGTCCGCGCTAGCCATTTTTCCTACCTTGGTCATGTCCCATATAGCGTGCAGTGCCATTGCTGTTAAAGCCCTTTATCGACTCAGGGGTAATGGGAGATGAGTGGTGAAGTGTTGGTCTGATCACACTTACCTGATTTGAGGTGCGAACTGGTTCACATTTTAATGGTTCTTATCAGTTTGGGGAGTGTTATGGCGGCGAGACGGAGTGAAGCCATTTTAGTCTGTTCCATGTCATTGCGAGCAAGCATAGCTTGTGTGGCAATCTCCTTGAGTTGGCAGAGTGTTGAATAAAGCTTTATTTATTTTGCTGTTTGCCTCGGTGGTGGCAAAGGTACTTTCTTTATACCGATAAAGAAAGTACCCAAAGAAAACGGCTCCCATGCCGCTGAAACAGGGCACTGAAATAGGGTTTGCCCTGAACGGTTTTGATTCGCCTTCCTGGCTCAGCAAAACCGTGCTCGGCGTCCTTGCCTCGCACTTTTAATTTACAAACCCTATTCTGGTGCCCTCACCGGCATAGGGAGAAAAAAACCTTATCGTAGCGACGAGGCCATTTGTGAGGCTTCCTGTCATAGCGAGGAGCGAAGTGACGACGCTATCTCCTAATGCTGGCAGAGCATTAAATAAAGCTGTGCTGGTGGGGGGAGCGCGCGTCGCTGATGCTCGCGATGACCGAAAAGAAGCAGTCTCCTGATGTTCGCAGAGTGTTAATAAAGGCGTTGCTAGTAGCGTGAGATTCTTGCGTTGAAAGCAATGACTGCTAATTATTACTTGATTACCCCCGATCCTGAAAAACAGTTTAAGAATCAGATTTGCCGATTTTACTTTCTTTACCTTGTAGTAGGTTGCGAATGTTACTTTGGTGGCGGAAAAATAAGATCAAGGTCATGAGGGCGGTGCTTGTGGTGAGTACCCAGTTGCCTTGCAGTAATAGGTAAACATATATCGGTGCCAGGGCGGTGGCAATTAATGCCGATAAGGAGGAGATTTTAAAAACTTTGGCGATGATTAGCCAAGTAGCGGCGGTGGCTAAACCAATTCCCCAATGCAAACCAAATAATACGCCCAACATGGTGGCAACACCTTTGCCGCCTTTGAAGCGGAAGAATACGGGGTATAGATGGCCGATGAAGGCGGCAAAGCTGACGGCAGCAAGTGCCATATCGGAAGTGATAAACCATTGCGCAATGACAACAGGTATAAAGCCTTTTAGCATATCGCCTAACAAAGTGATGGCCGCTGCTTTTTTACCACCAACACGCAACACATTGGTGGCGCCAGGGTTACCAGAACCCGCAGTACGCGGATCGGCTAATCCCATGAGCTTGCACACAATAATGGCACTGGAGATAGAACCAATTAAATAGGCTGCTAGTATAAAACCAGCTTCAATCATACTTATCATATATTTATGCTCTTTGCCGTCATTATACGGTGAGAGTGTTCGTAGTGGCTAGTGTGCTTCTGCTGTTTAATTAAGGTATATTGTCGAATATTAAAAAAGCAAACCAACGAAAGTAGCCCTATGGATATTATTTTTCTCTCTGAACTGCGTATTGAAACCATCATTGGTATTTTTGATTGGGAACGACGGGTTAAACAAACCGTGGTGTTTGATTTAGAAATGGCGTCGGATATTAAAAAAGCAGCCAGTAGTGATCATATTGATGATACCTTGGATTATAAAGCGGTCGCGAAGCGGGTGATTCAGTTTGTTGAGGAGAGTGAGTTTCAGCTAGTTGAAACCTTAGCCGAACGCGTTGCACAGCTGATCTTAGAGGAATTTGATGTGCCATGGGTGCGGTTACGTTTAAACAAAGCCGGTGCTATTCGTGGTGCTAAAGGTGTGGGCATTTTGATTGAGCGCGGTGAACGGTAATATGCATACTATCTATATAAGTATAGGCAGCAATATTGAACCGCGTCGTTATATAAAGTTAGCATTAGTTGATTTAGAGCAAGCATTCTCTGACTTAGTCTGTTCGTCTTTTTATGAAAGTGAGGCCGTCGGGTTTGATGGTGATAATTTTATTAATGCCGTGCTTGAAGCCAAAACGACGGATACGATTCCTCAAGTAGTGAAGACCTTACATGCCATTGAAGACAAACATGGCCGCCAACGCTCAGGACCCAAGTTTTCATCACGGACTATCGATCTTGATTTGCTGTTATATGATGACGATGTATATGTGCAGGACAATATCCATTTACCACGTGATGAGATCTTAATAAATGCGTTTGTGTTACAACCGCTCGCGGAGTTAGCACCTCAACGTGAACATCCTATAGAAAAACAATCTTATGCCAATCTATGGCAAGCCTTTGATCAATCTTCCCAATCGCTTTGGGTGGTTAACCTTTAGTTTAACTATGCAGTGAACGACCACCATCAACAGCGATAATTTGCCCTGTAATATAATTAGTCTGTTCGATTAAAAACAAAATGGTATTGGCAATATCTGTTGGTTCACCTTTGCGCTTTAAAAAGGTATGCGACACAATACGTTGTTTGGTGACCTCATCAATATCATCTGGCCACATAATAGCACCCGGTGCTACAGCGTTTACTCGTATTTCTGGCCCCAGTTCTTTGGCAAGGGATTTGGTCAGCATGACAAGACTAGCTTTAGCCATACAGTAAATAGTATGTTCTTTTAGAGGACGCTCAGCATGAATATCAACCATGTTAACGATGCAGCCTTGTTGTTGTTTTAAATAGCCGCTGGCAGCTTGTGCTAGGAAAAAAGGCGCTTTGGCATTGGTACCGAATAAATCATCCCAGTGTTGTTCGTTTGCTTGCTTTAGTGGGGTGCGATAAAACGAAGAAGCATTATTAATGAGTGCGTCGAGGCGTCCCCATGCTTGGTAGGCTTCTTTAATTAATGCGGGGTGCGCATTCACCGCCATTAAGTCTGCCTGGACCAATACGGTAGAGTTCGGGCGTTTTTCATTCAGTTCCTGTTGTAGTGTTTGGGCGGCATCACGAGAACTACGATAATGTAAGATGATATTCATCCCGGCATCATGCAGTAAGCGAGCCGTTGCGGCACCAATGCGTTGTGCGCCGCCAGTAATTAATGCCACCTTGTTTTCAGTCATTCTGTGATATCCTTAACTTATTCATTAGGATGATGCCATTCGATATAGTACGTGTTCATTGTCCAACAACATACTGTTTTATATGTCAGCAAATAAACCACCATCGCGCCGATCTTCACTGTCTGATGCTTTACCGATTCCGACAGACGAAGCCACACTGCATAGTACACAAGTACTGGAAAAGATTCAGGACAAAATACAAGCTGCGGGTAGTGCTATTCGGTTTGATGAATACATGCACGCGGCATTGTACCTACCGGACTTAGGCTATTATCGCTGCGGTACAGAAAAATTTGGCGCGTTAGGGGATTTTACCACGGCGCCGGAGGTTTCAGCGTTATTCGCTCAGTGCTTAGCGCAGTTTATACATGCTAATCAATGTGGTTCAGCGATATTAGAAGTGGGTGCGGGTAGTGGACAGTTAGCAGTGGATGTATTATTGGCGCTGCAAGCGCAAGATAGTTTGCCGCAACACTATTATATTCTTGAATTAAGCCGTGAGTTGCGAGCGCGGCAACAGCAAAATATTCAACAAGCATTACCGGATTTTGTAAACTCAGTACAATGGTTGGATGATCTTCCCACATCGTTCGATGGCGTCGTGATTGCCAATGAACTATTGGATGCGATGCCTGTGAGGCGCTTTCATCTTAAGCAAGGTAAAACATATGAGCAATATATTGCGCAGCGTAATGGCGTATTATATTTTGAAGATGTCCCTTTAGATGAGCCCCGTTTAGTTGAACGTCTTGCTTTATTGCAGCAACAAACATCATTAGCAGAAGTTGATGATTATACCTCTGAGGTGAATTTTTATGCTGAGGATTGGATATCGACGCTTGCGCAACGTTGTCATACAGCTGTGATATTATTGATTGATTATGGTTATCCACGCAGTGCCTATTATCATGCACAGCGAAGTAGTGGCACATTGATGTGCCATTATCAACATCGGGCACATAGTGATCCGTTGGTATTGACTGGCATTCAAGATATGACGGCACATGTCGATTTTACAGCAATGGCAGATGCAGCCTT
>CAZPAE010000075.1:0-8763 GCA_964584455.1 uncultured Thioalkalispiraceae bacterium | reverse complement strand
TCAAGGCAGTTAATACTCTGTCGAGGTCTTGCGCGGGATAGGTGCCAACTAATCGTAAATTAGCGAGTTCGGGTTCATAATGTAGATAAACACGATGATACCGGTTTAGCTCAGTAATAAACTCATGCAATGGCATGTTATCAGCTAAAATCATGCCACGAATCCAGGCGGACTGGGTTTGTTTCAGTAATGAAACCTGCTTTATATGATCTTGGTTGAAGGTAACTTGATGGTCGGCATCAATGCGCTGTGGCAACTGATGCCGTGGGCGTATTTCTACACTACCTTGAAAAACCGCTAGCATGGTTTGGTTGTTTTGTTGGCGAACACTAAAACGTGTGCCTAAGGCAGTGAGTCGTCCTTGGGGGGTATCAACCACAAGGGGGCGTTTTATGCTGGCGGTGTCTTCGGCAGTTTGGATCAATATCTCACCTTGATGCAAAATGATTTGTCGCAACTGCTTGTCGTAATTAACATCTGCAGCACTGGCGGTATTCAGCCATAGTTGTCCACCGTCATGGAGTTTAAATTCTCGAATTTCACCTTGTGCGGTACGGTACTCTGCCCACCATTGTTGTTGGCGAGAGATTTGCCAAGTTAATCCACCCACCGTACATAAGACGAGCAGTGTTTTGAGAGCCTGTCGTCGAGAGAGTGGTGTTCTTTTTAATACCGTTTGAGATGGTCCATTGGGTAATCGATTAAATTTTTCACTAATTTGTTCGACTTGTTGCCAGGCTTGGCGGTTTTGCGGGTTGGCATTAATCCACTGATACCAATCTTGATGTTCTTGCTCAGTGACGTGATCAGATTGCAAGATCGCGAACCAATTCGCTGCTTGTTGCAATAAGTGGTGTTTTACTTCGGGCGTTATGGGGTTAGGACTTGCCATTATGTATCCTCAGCGTCTACAAGTAGGCAATGCAACATGGCCTGTGCCATATATTTTTTCACTGTACGCTCAGAAACATTCAGCTTTTGTGCAATGGCTTTATAGCGTAAACCGTCTAAGCGGTTAAGCAAAAATGCTTCCCTCACTTTAACGGGTAAACCGCTGAGCATAGTATCAATCTGAACCAAGGTCTCGATGATGATATGGTGTGTTTCAGCAGAAGGTATTTGTGCTGGTGGTAACGACATGAGTGCTTCTCGATAAGCTTGCTCGATATCGCTGCGCCGCCAATGGTTTACCACCAACCCGTGTGCAATGGTGGTTAGGTAAGCACGTGGTTCACGAAGTAAGAAGGTGCGTTGCTTTTTGAGCAATCGTACAAACGTATCATGACTGATGTCTGCTGCCTGAGAGGTGCAGCCTAACTTTTGTCCTAGCCAATTTCGCAGCCAACCGTGATGTTCGGTATAGAGTTGTTCGATACTGTATGTGCTTTCTTTTAGCATGTGGGGCCACGCTGGCTGCAAATAACGTATTAATTGAAAATAAGAATCATTCTCGATTATATCACGTACTTTTATCACGTAAAATGATTTGGTTAATATTTATCTGGGTTTTTTGCCAAGAATCGTGGTTGTCTCAAGAAGGGGAAATAGGCGGTTTTTTCTAGATACTATTTAAATCAGTATTTTGTTGATAATTACTAAACTGTTTGATCACTTGTTCGATAAATGGGAAAGAGCAGGAGCTTTTTGCTTGTTTTGATAGAAACAATACTATTTTGCTAGGACAGCCATGGTGACAAACATCGACGATCTGATTAGCCAGGTAGATGATCTGGTTAGTTTACCCGAAGTTTTTGTACGTATTAATAGTATGATTGAATCGGGAAATAGCAGTGCGGCGGATATTGCTCAAGTTGTTAGCCAAGACCCAGGTTTAACATTACGTGTGCTACGGTTAGCGAATAGTCCTTTTTATGGATTGAGCAAGGAAGTGGATTCGGTCGGTAAAGCTGTCACGATTATTGGTATGCAGCGCTTACGCGATTTAGTATTAGCCACCGCCGCGGTGGAGAGTTTTGAGGGCATCCCCAATGACTTGGTCACCATGGATGATTTTTGGATGCACAGTATTTACTGTGGATTAGCTGCAAAGCATCTGGGTCAGATAGCCAAAGTCCCTCAGGCTGATACCCTGTTTGTACCCGGTTTGTTGCATGATATTGGCCAATTAGTTCTATTCCGTCAGTTACCTGAACCCTCTTTGAAAGTTTTAATGACGTGTCTTGATGCGGTAGATGAACCACCGATTTCGTCGGTTGAACGTGCTGTATTAGGTTTTGATCACACCATGCTCGGGGGAAGATTAGCAGAGCACTGGCATTTGCCGAGTATGTTTGTTGAAACCATTCGCTGGCACCATGAGCCGGTTGGTGCAACCGAGTTTATAAAAGAAGTGAATATCATCCATATTGCGAATAGTGTTGCGGTGTTAGCCGAGTTGGGGACGGATGACATTGAGAAAACCGATGCCCCTGATATCGAGGCAGCGGCCTGGGAGGCAGTGGGCTTAACCGACGAGGTTATTCCAGCGGTGGTAGAAGCTTGTAGTGAAGAGTTTTCTACTATGCGTAATTTACTGTTTCCTAAACAAAAAACCGGCTAATCGCCGACTTTCCTTGAGCTTAAACCAGATGAAGCATGCTTTCCTGAAAATAGGGAGGGTGTGCAGTGGCACTTTTTGTTTGGTTTTTTTGCTCAAATAACTTGCAACAGAAAGTAAACTGCGCTATTTTTTCTATAGAAAGTTAAAAAATGGCGTACCGATATGAACTCAGCAGTACAACATGCCCACTGTCCTAATGAAACAGCGGTTTTGACAAAGGCACTGGTGAAAGCAACCGAACTCATGGGGCTGAATAAATCGACTGTTGCTCAAGTAATAGGGACAAGTCCCGCGACAGTAGGCCGGATGTTTAACGGACGTTATCTATTAAATAACAAAAATAAGGAATGGGATTTAGCACTGTTAGTTGTGCGGCTCTATCGCAGTTTGGATGCGATTACGGGTGGAGATACAGCATCAATGCAAAGTTGGCTACTTTCTGATAATCGTGATTTGCAAGCGAGACCGATTGAGCTTATTAAGCAAACGGCAGGGCTAGTCCATACATTAGATTATGTGGACAGTTACCGAGCTAAAATCTGAAGCATACCCTCATCAACAGGAAATTTGGCGTGCAGTGGAAGATCAGCACGTTTCCTCAACGTTGAAATTAGTGGATTCTATTGCCGAGCACGAAGTCTTGGAGTCCCTGCTCGAGCAACATAAACCACAATATCCTGTGGGCACAGAACAACTCCATTATTTACTCAAAACCCCTTTTCGCTACTATCCGGCTAAACCGCACGGATCCCGTTTTCGTCGTGCCCATGATCCGCAGGGGGTTTTTTATGGTTCCGTTGGTATTCGTACGGTGTTAGCCGAGTTTGCTTATTATCGGCTACGTTTTTTTGCCGCTGCACTTGATGCCAAACTACCAACCCAAGATCAGCGCTTAACGGTGTTTAGTGTCGAGTATCAAGTACAACATGAAATTGATTTAACTGCTGAGCCATTTAATAAGAATGAAGAGCAGTGGGCACATCCTACCAGTTATGATGCAACCCAAGCTTTAGCGACGGTAGCAAGGTTAGCTGGTATCGAGGCTATTCGTTATTTATCTGTGCGGGACAAAATGTGCGGTAAAAATATTGCGTTGTTGCATCCATTTCATTTCAAGACGCAGGACGTGAAGGTAAAACAGTCCTGGTATATGTTAATGAAACCGCAAGAGGTTTATATTGCACGCTCTGGCTCATCTAAGCAGGTTTATAATTTTCATGCTGATGAGTTTCAACTCGAAGAGCCTACTTCTCAGGAACTTGCGGTTTAGCTGGCAAACTTCTTACGTGATAATGTTGTCGGAGTGACAATTAAGTGTTTGTCCTTTTCTAACATTGGTTTGATCTGGGTTGCGGGCAAAGGTTGACTAAAATAATAACCCTGGGTTTCATCGCAATGTTTATCCCGTAAAAAATTAATTTGCTCGATGGTTTCAGTTCCTTCGGCGACTACACGTAATTTTAGATTGTGTGCCATATCAATAATGGTTTCCACCACAGTCGCATCGTTAATGTCGGTTGTAATATCTTTTACAAAGGAACGATCAATCTTTAAGGTGCTAATGGGCATGCGTTTGAGATAGGCTAATGATGAATAGCCTGTACCAAAATCATCAATAGAGAAATGCACGCCAAAGTCATGTAGCTTTTGCAGTGTGTTAATAGTTTGTTCTGCATCGTCCATCACCATACTCTCGGTGATTTCCAGTTCTAAGCATGTAGGATCAAGCCCTGTTGTATTAAGGATGGATTGAACATGTTTGACTAATTCGGCTTCTTTAAATTGACGCACTGACAAATTAACCGCAATACGACCTGGAGAATAACCGGCTTCTTGCCAAGCTCTATTTTGTTCACAGGCGGTTTTTAAGACCCATTCACCTACCGGCACAATCAAACCGGTACTCTCAAGTATGGGAATAAATTTGATCGGGGGTATGACTTCGTTATTGTTGGGACACCAACGTAATAGTGCCTCAAACCCAGATAGTTTCCCGGTAGCAAGATCAATTTTAGGTTGGTAATAAAGTTGGAACTCATTGCGTTCTAATGCACGTCGCAACCGGCTTTCAAGTTTTAATTTTTCTACTGCTTCGTTATTAATGATGTTCTAGTAATATTGATACTTGTTGCAGCCACTTTCTTTTATGTGTCGCATGGTGGATTCAGCATTGTTAATTAAATTTTCTGGATCTTGCGTGTCTAAAGGATAAATACTAATTCCAATGCTAGTGGTAATAAATAATTCTAAACCAGCAACCTCAAACGGTTGGTGCATATTTTCAATAATCTTATTGGCAACACGCGCAGCATCACTGGCGTGTTGAATGTTTTCTAATGCGATAGCAAAAGTGTCATTACTATAACGGGCAACGGTATCATTGGCGCGTACTGAATTAGTGAGACGATCAGCAACAGCGGTGAGAATTTTATTACCGGCATGATGCCCTAATGTATCGTTGATCTCACTAAATCGATCTAATCCGATGATGAGCACACTGGTTAACTGATACCGGCGTTGGCTATTTCGGATCGCATGTTCTAACCGATCATTAAATAGTGCGCGGTTCGGTAAGTTAGTTAAGGGATCATGGTAAGTTAATTTATGTAAAAGGTGTTGGGCTTGGGTGTCCAGCCGATGTGCATTAATGCGTGCTTCACGATAAGACTGATTGAGATAGTGGCTTTGCACAGCACAATAAATGAAATAAAAGCCAAAAAAGATAGCAAGGCCCGGTAAGCCAATAATGATACTAGCCACAAGATTGGGTAATAAACTGGCGGCAAGATAAGTGCGAACCAGGGATGAGTGCATCCCCAGTGAATAGATACTACCGGCACACATACTCACTGTGCCTATGGTGGCGAGTAATGCTGTCCAAGTATCTTTGTAGTAATAAATAGCTAAACCACTTACACAACCCCAGGTGAGTGCTGTGATGAAGACGCTACCGGCTTTTAACCAGAACCAAAGCGAGGGGTTATGTTGGTATAGTGACTTAAATCGCCATAGTGTGAAGATACGAATTAAAAATGTGATCGTGAAAATCACTGTTGCACTATAGACAATATGTGGGTGATCGGCAGAATAAGGTGAACTGAAAATGGCAACGGCCATGGCTGCCAAATAGCCTGATGAGGCAATGGCGCCACGGCGGGTCATTTCGTGTGCGATAGCCTGGGCCATTTCTTGGTGTTGCTCTGGGTTCAGGCTATGTACTGATGTAGATACCATTTTACGCATATGGTAAATATCGGCGTCTGTATCTTCAGCTAGACGTGTGAAGTGTGATCCAACGCAAATTCTTAAGCTAGATCAGAGACCTGTTGCCCAAAACGGCCATTTTGTTGCAGTCGAGAATGTGAGCAAGATCACGGGTTTGATTGGTGGCGAATACGCTGCAGCATTGCTTGTTCCCAATCGTTAAAACGTTGGTGCAAAGCGCCATTGGGGTGTTGCATGAACCAGATGCCGTGTTGGTTTTCGGGCCATTGTTGGGGCATGCCTGCGACGAGATAAGCTGTGCCGCGGGTGGTGGCTTCACACTCCATGGGTCGGTAAACCGGTAAGCCAGTTAAATCAGCAATGCGCTGACACAGGCCATCAAGGCGTGCTAAACCACCACTGACTTGTAGTTGTTGTGGTGCCGAAGCAAACTTCATCATTTCTTGTACGTTGGCATGAATCAGAAAGGCAATACTTTCCACTAGGCCCACATAGCTTTCTGCTGGGCTCGCCCCGGTGGGTACCTCCGTATCAAACTGGCTTACCCAGTAAGGTGCGCCTAGGCCGGAGACACCATTTAGGAATAACGGTGGATGCTGAATTTCATCTAACCAGTTGGGTAGTTGTTCCCATAAATTGTCGATGGGCATTAACGCTTGTAGCCATTCGATGGCGCTGCCTGCACCATTCACTGTTCCTTCGAGCACGTATTGGCTTTCTTCTTTGTCTGAGTATATGACGCTGGTGAGTAAGCGTCTGGCATAAAGTAAAGCATATCCTGACGGGCGCGATACAAATGCACCTGTGCCGATATTAATATAAGCGGTTTCGTATTGTAGGTTGCCATAGGCAAACATGGCAGCCGATTGATCACCTGTAACGACATTCAATGGTATTTCGATATCTTTTGATACTAAGTGTCCAAAATGATGACAGGTAGGCACACACGTCGGTAAGGTATCACGGGATATACCAAATGTTTTTAGTAGGTAGTCATCCCAGTCTTTTCGGTGAACATGCCACAGCAAGGTACGTGAAGCACTGACCGGATCAGCATAGCAATTCTTTTCTTTGACTAAGTGGTAAATTAAAAAACTACTCATGGGGCCACAGTATAGGCGCCCAGCCTCATGCGCTTGTTTTACCTCGGGGATATGTTCAAGACACCACCGTAACTTACTGGCACCATAATGTGGTGAGGTGAATAATCCTGTGGTTTTATGAATATCCGCCTGGTCTAGATTAAGCTTAGCAAGTGCATCGCTGGCGCGAGTGTCTTGCCAACTAATAATGGGGCTAAGTGCTTGGCCGGTATGCTTGTCCCAACAAACTACATTAGAGCGTTGAGTTGCTAAGCCTGCACCTTCGATATATTTAACCTGATCACCCAGCTTTTCGATGAGCTCATCTAAGCCTGATTGAATAGCATTAACTAATGCATGGGGATCATGTTCAACAAACTGTGGGTGAGGTCGTCTGGTAACGAGGGAGCGTTCGGTGGTGGCAACGATTTCACCCTCTTGGTTATAGGCCATGACCCGGCTGGCGTGGCCTCCCTGGTCGATGGTAAGAAATAAACTTTTGCTACTGTACACAGTCCGTCGCTATATTATTGTGAATGACAGATAAGAGATTAACGTATCTATCGGCGATAGCAAATGCGACTTTAATTTGTATAACGTGCCAGTAACGCTTTATCGTAATTGGCTTTTGGCAATGGAATGCGTACTTGGTGTCCACTGCCTGGTGCAATTTCCATCGGTTCACCCTTGAGTGATTCCATATGTTCGAGGGTGATGTTTTGATTACCTTCAGGTGCAATAATTTCCAGCTTATCACCGATGCCAAATTTATTTTTGACGTCAATTTCGGCCATACCGTGTTCAGTATCAAAGCCCATAAACTCACCGACAAACTGTTGACTGGTATAGCGTGAGTTGTTTTCCAGGTAGTTTTGATAATCTTGATCTGGGTGGCGTTGATAGAACCCTTCGGTATAACCTCGATTAGCCAGGTTATTCAGTTTGCCATACCATTCTGGGTTGAAGGGGCGGCCGGCCATGGCATCTTCAATGGCATAGCGATAAAGCTGTGCAGTACGTGCTACGTAGTAATGGGATTTAGTGCGGCCCTCGATTTTTAACGAATCAATACCGAGTTTAGCAAGGCGCTCTACATGTTGTATCGCACGTAAATCCTTGGAGTTCATAATATAAGTACCGTGATCATCTTCCATAATCGGCATGAACTCGCCAGGGCGATTTGCTTCTTCAATCAGATAAACATTGTCGGCCGCAGGATGTCGAGGTTGGGGCTCGGGGAATAACTCCGGTGTTTGGATGGCAGCCATGGCATCGAAGTCGATTTTTTGAATATCGCCACTGGTATCTTCACTGGCATCATGCATTTTGTATTGCCAGCGACAGGCGTTAGTGCAAGTCCCTTGGTTTGGATCACGGTGATTAAAATAACCCGATAATAGACAGCGCCCAGAGTAGGCGATGCATAATGCGCCATGCACAAAGACTTCTAATTCCATATCAGGGCATTGCTGGCGGATCTCTTCGATCTCATTTAATGATAATTCCCTTGATAAAATGACCCGTTCTAATCCTAGCGATTGCCAAAATTTGACCCCCGCATAATTGACCGTATTGGCTTGTACTGATAAGTGAATGGGAACATCTGGCCATTGTTCACGTACCATCATGATGAGACCAGGATCAGCCATAATGAGGGCATCAGGCTGCAAAGCAATAACCGGGGCCATGTCTTCAAGGTAGGTTTTTATTTTGGCGTTGTGCGGCATGATATTACTGGCCACAAAAAACTTCTTACCTAAGCGATGTGCTTCACCAATACCCTTGGCGAGGTTATCAAGCTGGAAATCGTTATTTCGTACGCGCAGGGAATAGCGGGGTTGGCCTGCATAAACGGCATCGGCGCCATAGGCGAAGGCGTAGTGCATATTTTTTAAG
>CAZPAE010000074.1:2604-8789 GCA_964584455.1 uncultured Thioalkalispiraceae bacterium | reverse complement strand
CTTATTATATTAAAGGGGAGCCGGTTAGTCTTATAAGGAACGCTGGCAAAATAATATAGCATGGATGTCTCAGAACAATCATTACGCAAGAAATATCAACAATTAACTGATCAAGAATTACTCGAGTTATGGCAACGAGATTCGCTAACGAGTATCGCACGATCAGTGTTGTACCAAGAACTATTACATCGGGGGATGATCCCACCCCAACAGCAGACTATCGCTATACCATCTATGCCTGAAAAAAACATTAAATGGGTAACTATTGCACGGCTTAGTACTGCAATAGATGCACACATTTTACGTATCTGCTTAGAAGGTGACGGTATTGCTGCAGTTGTTATTGATGAGCACCTAGTGACAGCCAATTGGTTGGTTTCCAATGCCATCGGTGGTGTGCGAGTCCAGGTTGCAGATACAGACTATAAGCAAGCAAAAGCTATTATCGATAAATTTTATGCAGGTGAATATGATTTGGAGAGTCATAAGATTATCTACTGTCCAAAATGTGGTAGTGACCAAGTTACACCGCATCGTCGAAGTTGGAAAATTGCTTTCCTGAGCCTATTTATATTCACCTTACCTTTACCTTTTTCTTCTAATCAATATCGCTGTCAAATATGTGGTGCAACATGGCGGTATTAAATAGATGGCACAATGAATACAAGCTATTTGTAACGAGCTAATAATATAGAAAAATGACCAAGGCATCAGGTAAATTGATTATGATGAAGACACAGATATCCAATTATGGTTTTGAGGTGCTGATTACCTATTTATTACCTGGCATTATTGCTGTCATCGCTGTGGCCATTGCTCATGGTGTTGGGTTTGAGCAAATGAAAGCGTTATTAACCTGGGCGACAGAAGCTGAATTTTTATCTGCCTTTCTCGGGCTAGCTAGTATTGCTTTGCTCGGTGCGATTATCGCCACTGTGCAAGCCATCATTGAAACCTATATTCTAGATAAAATTACACCTAGACTACTGGGTATTAGTAATGCCGTATTTTGTCAGGAGTGGGACGATTATCTGAAAGCTTTGCCCACAGAGAAGAATTCATACATATCGCGAGTTGTGTTGTTTTTCCAATTTGAAACCCGCATGGGACTGGCACTTTTACTGTTAGGTGGCATTTTATTTAAGTTATCTTGGGCGCATGCAATAACGGCTATTGCCATGGGAGTGGTATTATATTTGGTTGGTATTGCGCACCATCGAGAGTTGGCAAGCTATCGACACAAACAGTTTAGTCAGGCATAGATAACATATATTGTAGTGAGATGGGCGAGTTACCGAAGTTACATTTTTTCTGTGGCAAAATGGCTGCGGGTAAATCAACATTAGCAAAAACCTTAGCTGAGCAACATAGTGCTATTTTGCTGGTAGAAGATACATTACTTGGGCAGCTGTATCCGCAGGAGGTTGTGGATATACCCAGTTATGTGAAGTATGCAGATCGATTAAAATTAGCCCTTGAGCAGCCGGTTATTGCGTTATTATCACAAGGTGTGACTGTGGTTTTGGATTTTCCTGCAAATACATCATCACAACGGCAGTGGTTTTGGCAGCTTATTGATTTGACGCAGGTAGATCATGTTTTGCACTTCGTTGATAAAACCGATGCAGTGTGTAAACAGCAGCTACGTATGCGTAGTGCCAACAAACCAAAGGGAACGGCTTTTACTAGCGATGCAGAATATGATGCGATAACACGTTATTTTGAGCCACCAACGGATGCTGAACAGTTTAATATAGTTCGTTATACTGATTCAGATGAATGATAAGCAAAATAATATAAGGGGTTGATATGCCTTTGCATGAGAAAATGGACTATGTGGAATTTCCTGCAAAAGATATGGCAGCCACCAAGACTTTTTTTACAACGGTGTTTGGTTGGAGTTTTGTCGACTATGGCCCTGAATACATGGCATTTGATAAAGCCTCAGCAGGTATTGATGGTGGTTTTTTTCAAGCAGACATGCCAGTCTCGACTCAAAATGGTAGTGCATTAATTGTTTTCTATAGTGAGACGTTAGAGCAAACGCAAGCTAAAATAGAGGCTGCCGGTGGTACAATTATAAAACCGGTTTTTTCTTTCCCGGGTGGGCGTCGTTTTCATTTTGCTGATCCTAATAGTAATGAATATGCTGTTTGGTCGGATAAATAGAATTGGTTAGACAAAAAGTATCTAACTTAAAGTTCAAGCTACTAGCTAGAGTATCCGATAGTGCTATATAGGTAGTATTGCTTTAATACCAACTTATATTGGGGTATCAATGGCAGCACTAAATCAATTTTGGCATGAGTATAAAGCCCAATTGCGTGGCTATATTGCTAAACGTGTGGCCAATCAGGATTGTGTTGATGATATCTTACAAGATGTCTTTTTAAAGGCACATAAAAGCTTACATACCCTTAAATCCCGTGGCAGCATTGCCGCATGGTTGTTCCGGATCGCGGCTAATGCGATTAGCGATTATTATCGCACTCAGAAAAACCATGAACCCTTACCCGACGAGCTACCTACACCAGAGCCGCAACATAACCCGCATGCAGAGTTAGCAGCATGCTTAAAGCCATTAATTGCTGATTTACCAGAAACTTATCGTACTGCATTACAGTTATCAGAGCTTGAGGATATACCGCAGAAAGACGTGGCCAATCAGTTGGGCATTTCGCTTTCTGGGGCAAAATCGAGGATACAGCGTGGTCGAGCAAAGTTGCGTCAGCGCTTGCTAGATTGCTGTGAAATTGAGTTACAGCAAGGGCAAATTGTGGATTATCAGCCCCGTAAGCAAGATTGTTGCTAAATTTTTGCGTCTTTTTGGCAAACCTCCCGTCTATAACACTAAGATAAAGAAGTTAGGAGATGTTCCATGAGCGCAGTAAAGCATGACGAAATACGCCAAGCAGTCCGCGAGCAATATGGCAAGGTGGCTCAAAATCGCGATCATTTAGGTGGGGGATGTTGTGGTGGCCCGGTTGATAGCAATGCTATATCACAAAATCTTGGTTATTCCGCAGAACAAGTAGGCATCGTGCCAGAGGGTGCCAATATGGGGTTGGGTTGTGGTAACCCACAAGCTATTGCCGCGATCAAACAAAATGAAACGGTGCTGGATTTAGGTAGTGGTGGTGGTTTTGATTGTTTTCTTGCATCCCAACAAGTCGGCAGCGGTGGCAAAGTAATAGGTGTTGATATGACACCGGATATGGTTTCAAAAGCCCGAACCAATGCAGATAAAGGGCAATACGCTAATGTTGAGTTTCGTCTGGGTGAAATCGAATCGTTACCTGTCGCTGATAACAGTATCAATGTGATTATTTCTAATTGCGTTATTAATCTATCACCGGATAAAGCACGGGTGTTTGCCGAAGCGTTTCGGGTATTACAACCCGGTGGTCGGTTAGCAATATCTGATGTGGTGGCTTCCATTGATTTGCCTAAAGATATGGCCGATGACATGGCGTTGTATACTGGTTGTATGGCCGGTGCATCGACAGTGGCAGAATTGGAAACCATGTTGGCGAATAGCGGTTTTGTGGACATTCAAATTAAACCGAAAGATGACAGTCGGTCTTTTATTCGTGATTGGGTGCCTGGCAGTGATATTAGTGAGTATGTGTTATCGGCCAGTATTGAAGCGGTGAAGCCAGCGTAACAATCTATAAGGTATGTTAACTAACGACGGAACAAAGCAAACCAACGCCAAAAGTTGAGTAAGCTGGCTAATGAGGCTGCCACATAGGTTAATGCGGCAGCCTTTAAGATCCGCCGCGCGGCAGGGCGGTCTTTTTCTGATACATAATTACCTTTGAATAAAATCGGTAAGGCTTTGTTAAAGCTAGCATCAATTTCAACAGGTAGTGTCACCAAGTGAATGATCACTGCAACGCCCATACTGGCAACCCCGGCTAGCAAGGTTAAGATACCCACTAAGGGACTACGAGTAATAATCGCCAATACCGGTAAGATCATTAAAGCACCGGCACCGAGCTGTTGCACATGATGGGCGATGACTACTAATTTGCTACGTAGAGTTAACATCCGCTCATTACGGTGATCTTGTATCGCATGGCCCACTTCATGGGCGGCAACCGTGATAGCGGTCAGTGAGCGTCCGGTAAAATTTTCTGGGCTAAGCCGAACGACTTTATCGTTAGGATCATAATGGTCGCCATCTTTTTCGGTTTGTTCCACTTTAACATGGGACATATCAAAGCTATCAAGCAGGTGGCGGGCCAGTTCCGCACCATTGCCGGGGATATCATCCCGATGTTTTGCATAGCGCTTAAATGTATAGCGTGCCCAAAGTTGTGGGCCGAATACGATAGCCAATAGAACAAGAAGTATGGCGATAATATGCATGGGTTTGCACGTTAAGATTTTTCTCGAATAACAATGGCAGCAATACCACTATCTTGCAAGCGCCGCCGAGTTTTATCTAATGTGCGCATATTATTGATAGGGCCGACACGAACCCGGTGCCAGGTATCGCGATTAATATTCACAGTTTGAATTTTAGCTTCCACCCCTTGTAAAGCCAGTTTAGCTTTGAGTTGGTCGGCTTGTTCATGGGTGCGAAAAGAGCCCACTTGTAAAATATATTCTATATCTTGCTGTGCAGGTTGATCGCTACGGCTTTTGGTGGCAATTTCTTGCTCTGGTACCGGTACTTCTAATTCCGGCAGAATATAATAGAAATCAAAACTTGGTTGCGATTTAGTTTGTTCGGTTTCGGTTTTCGCTGCGGGTTTGCTCGGTTGTGGTAAGGCCTTCGGTGTATCTTTGCGTACCTCACGCACATCCTTAATGGTATCTTGAATGGCTTTAGTTAAACCACCTTGTGCTGTGGAATGTGAATTATTGAGATAGACTAAAAACGCAACAAATAAACCGATGGTTAAACCACCGATCATCCACAGCCACCCTGGCAGGCGGTCGGACTTTTTTTTACGACTACTGGTTTTGGCATAATCTCGCGGCATGCGAACAGATTACCTTAATTATCGGGTTATCTCTAGTGAGGAATCACACTGTTATTGATGAATCCATAACAGTGTGACGAATTTTATGCATGTTACATAGACTCAGGTGCAGATACACCAAGTATACGTAAACCGTTTACGATGACCTGGCGTACTGCCTGCACCAGGCACAAACGAGCATTACGAATACTGGCTTCGTCAACAATAAACTTATGCGCATTGTAATAAGTATGAAAATCATGGGCTAAGTCACGTAAGTAATGTACCAGTTGATGTGGTTCATACTGTTGTGCTGCCGCTGCCACCACTTCCGGGTAGCGTGCTAAGGTCGTGAGTATGGCCTGCTCATGTTGTTCGGTGAGTAGATCTAAGTTTGCAATGCCCATTGCTTGGTCATACTCGTGGCCCTTTTCTGGTAGCTCACGCAATACACTGCACACACGTGCATGGGCATATTGGATGTAATACATGGGATTTTCATTAGACTGCGACTTGGCTAAGTCCAAATCAAAATCTAAATGTTGTTCTGATTTGCGCATCACATAGAAAAAGCGTGCCGCATCGGTCCCCACTTCTTTACGTAATTGGCGCAGCGTGACGAACTCACCGGAGCGGGTCGACATTTGAACTTTCTCACCACCGCGATACAAAATAGCAAATTGCACTAACAGTACATCCAGTGCATTAGGATCTTTATTAAATGCTTGTATTGCCGCTTTTACTCGTGGCACATAACCATGGTGGTCAGCACCAAGAATATCAATGATATGCTCATAGCCCCGATTAAACTTATCCATGTGATAGGCAATATCAGAGGCAAAATAAGTGGTTTGGCCATTATCGCGCACTAACACCCGATCTTTTTCATCACCATAATCCGATGACCTAAACCAAAGCGCACCGTCTTGCTCATATACCCGATCCAATTCTTTGAGTGTATTGATTGCTTCGGGTTCCGCACCTTTATCGGTGAGGGTACGCTCGGAATACCATTCCTCATATACCACACCAAAGTGAGCCAGATCATCGCGAATATCATCTAAGATGTAATTGAGCCCACGATTAAAAATAAGTTGGTAGTGCGCTTGGCTAAGCAAGGTTTTATGTTTCTCGATAATGGCATCGATATAGGTTTCTTTGTCGCCCTGCGGTGCATCAGCCGGCAGGTTTTCGCTAACGGTTTGCCAGGTTTGA
>CAZPAE010000074.1:1013-2568 GCA_964584455.1 uncultured Thioalkalispiraceae bacterium | reverse complement strand
CGCCTTTATAGCCGTTCTCAGGAAACGGTAAGGTTTCACCACATAGCTCAAGATAACGCAGCCAAACACTGGCCGCGAGAATACTCATTTGTCGACCTGCATCGTTAACGTAATACTCACGATGCACATCATAGCCAATGGCCTGCAATAGATTAGCCACCACAGATCCATAGGCAGCACCACGACCATGGCCCACATGTAACGGACCGGTTGGGTTGGCAGAAACAAACTCAATTAAGATCTTCTTGCCCTTACCTAACTGGCTGAGGCCAAAGTCTTCAGCAGTTTTAATAATTTGTCGAACCACATTGAACTGGGTATCGGCTTTTAGGTAAAAATTAATAAAACCTGGACCCGCAATAGAGATCTTATCTATTAGATCAGAAGGTGGAATATGCTCCACAATCAACGCGGCCAAGTCACGTGGATTTTTTTGTGCAGGTTTGGCCAACATCATGGCCAGATTGCTGGCGAAGTCACCATGTGACTTATCACGCGTGCGATCGAGCTTGATTTGAAAACTTAACTCAGCAGGTAAGCTCCCGGCCTCTTGTAGTTTATTGATGGCCTGATCCAGCAATGGAATTATCTGATCTTTCATAAGGTCGTTCTAAATGTGTAAAAGACGGCTATTATCGTTGTTGGTTATCTTCGGTACAAGGGGATGCTGTGATCGAGCGAAAAAAATGCCCTCCGAAGAGGGCATAAGTAAAGGGATCTGTTAAGTTTGGCTAAGGTTTTGTTTTACCCTTGGTCTGTAAGCCACGCATGGTATCAATTAAGTTCGATGCGCCAAGTACTGCGGCGGCACCCTCATAGCCACCATTGCTACCGTTCACCTGCACCATGGGGATTTTGACAATTTCAGGGTTTTTGACCGCGGCATCTAAGGCTTTTTCCAGCGCTTGCAGTTGCATGGCGCGGTCTTTACCGAGCACATTGGCTTGGGCTTGTTGACCTTTGGCAATCTCAACCAGTTTGAGTTTTTCACCTTCACCTTCGAGTTTAAGTTGCTGTTTTTTGTGCGCAGCGGCTTGTTTGGCAATTTCAGCGGCGACTAACTGTGCTTGTTGATCTGCCGTGGCCCGTTCACGCTCTACCGCGATACGTTGTTTTTGTGCTTCTTGCTCTTTGAGATAAGTCTCTTTGAGCTGTGCGGCCAATTGCTCACGTAATGTGGCAACTAGCAATTCGGGTGGAATAGCCGGTTCCCCCATATGTACCTCATGCACGGTGACACCGGTTTTGGTCGCGACTTTAGCAATCTCTGCCTCTACCAGGCTATTGATGTCATCGCGGTTTTGCACAAAGTCCATCACTTTGCGTTCTGGATGACCACCAATGGTTCTAAAGATATCGCGAATGGCTGGGGTGATAATTTTATCTTCCACCTTTTGTAGGTCACCGATGGTGGCGACCACAATGGGCGCATTATCCGGGTTCACTTGTACCACAACGCGCACATCAACCGGGACAGTCCAGCCTTCCACCCGCACAATGATGGCACGGTCGGCCGCATTCTTCGGTGTGGTTTCTTCGCGGGAGGTTTCGGTTT
>CAZPAE010000074.1:0-972 GCA_964584455.1 uncultured Thioalkalispiraceae bacterium | reverse complement strand
TCAATTTGGCGTTTGGTGTAGCCACCTTTATAAGACCAGGTTTGTAAACGTGTCGGGATAATGGTCGCCACAAGGGCTTTTTCATTAATGTAACGACGACCAGGGCGAATCACTTCATCCCAAACACCAATGCAGCCCTTGGGTACAATGGGCGTGATGACATCGTGTTCATGGTTAGACTTGGTGATGTGTTCGCTTGGGCAATCCGCAATGGTTTGAACGTTGGAACGAATTACCGCAACATGACCGGTAGGAATATCTAACGCTTTGCCGCGTTTTACGTTAAACAAATAACGATTAATCCGGTATTTACCGGGACGCAATACATCATACTGCGGACCTTTTTGGCCTTTGCCTTCGGTTAAAAAGTAATGGGCATCCAGCATGTCACTGAATTGTTTTTCCGGCCATGGGTCAGCCATGAATTGTTCATTGCGTAGTGGTAAGCCGTCGCGGGCTTCAATCAAGCCATAATGGCCTTCTGGAATGTTCACCACCGGAAAATATTCCACATCATTGAGTACACGAATTAAAAATTCAAAATGAAAACCGGGGCCTAAGATACGTGCTTGAGGTCCTTTCTCACCATTGGCGGCAATAATGTTTCCTGCCGGTAATTCAGAAGCTAAGAACTTTCGTTTTAAATGGCCTACTTCATCGGCATCAACAATCACATAAGAAGGTAGTGTTAAAAAGAACAGGACAGCAATGAATACCACGCCTTGTACAAGCCGGGTGAGTACAATGGAATTTTTAATCGGATTTTTAAATAACGAAAAAAACACCGCCAGTAACACGACAGAAATCAGTAAATAAACCATCTTGTTGTCCCTTAAATTGTTATAACGTGCTGGGTGAATAAACGGGCAGGCTGGGCAAAAGGGTTAATCCCCCAATGACGCACCCATGGGACTGAATATCGGCTTATTAATAAGTATCTATAGGATCCACATCTAGCGACCAACGGACCTG
>CAZPAE010000073.1:0-8797 GCA_964584455.1 uncultured Thioalkalispiraceae bacterium | reverse complement strand
TCAACCGATAAGGATGCCGTACCAGAAGAGTCTTCTTTCATGGAGACTTTTGTGGTACGGCATTATTATCGGTTGAGTGGTGTCGTTCCAATCCACAGCGTACCGCAGTAGGCGTGGATATTTGTGGTGATACATTAGCGTGGGGTATTGAGCATAATATTGAACCGGCAGGGGACGATATTAAGCAACGCCTTACCACCATTAAAGCGGATGTACGCGATGTGGTTGAGCCTAAAGTGGATATTACCTGTGCGTTGAATTTTAGTTTTTGTATTTTTAAAACACGCGATGCCTTGCGCGGTTATTTTGAGAAAGTCCGCGAAGGTTTAAAAGATGATGGTATGTTAATTTTGGATATGTTTGGCGGAACCGAGTGTTTAGATGAGTTAGAAGAAGAGACCGATATGGATGAGGTCGATGCCACCTACGTTTGGGAACATGCTAAGTTTAATCCCATTACCAATGAAATTTTATGCCATATTCATTTTGACTTCCCTGATGGTTCACGCATGGATAAGGCCTTTACTTATGATTGGCGACTCTGGTCTTTAGCGGAGATTAAAGAATTATTACTGGAAGCCGGTTTTAGTAAAGTGCGGATTTATTGGGAAGAATTTGAAGAAGAAGACGATGATGACGATTTTATGGAAGCGACAGGGAATTTTTTCGAGGCAACCGAGGTCGAAAACCAAGAGTCATGGCAAGTTTACGTCGTTGCCGAGCACTAACATGAATAGGATCAACTACATATGACATCACCCCAACACGGCAATGATAAACGCGTCAGCGGCTGGATGTGGATAGGCTTCTGGCTATTATTGCTCGTGTTACTGGGTTTTATCATGCAAAACCAGTTAGATAAAGATCGAAACCCGAATCAAAATCTGACTACCGCATTGACCAGTGAAGGGGTAAAAGAAGTTGCACTGAAACGAAACCGTTATGGCCATTATAATTTAACCGGTGAAATCAACGGTGATGAGGTGGAATTTTTATTGGATACAGGCGCTACCGATATTTCTATTCCCGCATCGGTAGCAGATAAAATGGGTTTGCAACGATTACAAGAAGTGCAATTTTATACCGCCAATGGCATTGCCAAGGGGTATCTTACTAAGGTAGATGAAGTACGTGTGGGAGAGATTGTATTACGTAATCTACGTGCCAGCATTAACCCCAATGTTTCAGATGATACGGTGTTGCTGGGTATGAGCTTTCTGAAAAAGATTGAGTTTACGCAACGCGGTGATACTTTAATCTTGCGTCAGTATTAAAATCAGTAGCCTTACTTAGTTTGACGTCGTATCGGACCATAAGGTGCGTCACGCACTTTATCGTGAATATGCATACGATATTCAACAAAGTCTGTTTCATTATCGATATGTAAAAAAGGATTACCTTCCACTTGTTCGGCCAATGTTGAGTGAGTGCAGACCGAATAATTATGCCCTGGTCGAATACAGGTATCTTGTGGTAACTCATGAATCATACGTTGCAATGTGTGATGCATGATTTCTGGATCACCACCGGCTAAATCACATCGACCACAACCAAATACAAACATGGTGTCACCGGTAATTAAATCATTGCCTACGTGATAGCAAGCTGAGCCTGGGGTATGGCCGGGAGTATGTAATATACGTAAGGTGGTTTCACCAAGATGAATCTCATCCCCGCCATGATGCAGGGTTGGGGTGCCCGGTTGCTTGCCCCAAAATTCGGCTTCGGCTTTGGCCAAATGTAATTGTGCATCATGCTCTGCCAAGACGTGTTCGATGCCATTGATATGATCGTGATGGCTATGGGTGAGCAAAATATCACTAATGGTAACGCCCACTTGTTCTGCTTTAGCTAAAATAGCGGGCACATCCCAGGCTGGGTCAACCACTGCCGCCCGTTGGGTTTTTTTGTCGCAAATCAAATAGATAAAGTTTTCCATCGGGCCAAGCTCAAGTGTCTCGATGTAATAAGAGGGTGTCTCGTCTGTATGTTTGTGCGACATATATTAATTCCTCTGGCAGATGATTATTTTATACACCCGCAAAATAAGATACCAATGTTAAAATAATGGGCCATTGAGTCATGAAATTAGGAGCAAATAGATGGAGCCAGCATTTTGGCATAACCGTTGGCAGGAAAACAAAATTGGTTTTCATTTAGAGGAAGTGAATCCTTACTTAATCGCCCATTGGCCGCAGCTTGGTTTATCCAACGCAACACGGGTGTTGGTGCCATTATGTGGTAAAAGTTGCGATTTAGTATGGTTAGCGCAGCAAGGTATGCAGGTAGTGGGCGTTGAATTATCTGAATTGGCAGTGGAAGCCTTTTTTACTGAGCAAGGTTTGGCCTATGAAAAACAAGCACATGCGCTAGGAACCGTGTATCGGGCTGAAAATATTCAAATTTGGTGTGCGGATTATTTTGCCCTAACAGCTGAGCACATTGGGCCGGTGGCTGCGGTTTATGATCGTGCTGCTTTAATTGCTATGCCAGAAAACATGCGCGCTGAATATGTCCGCCAGACGGCAGCATTGGCAGGGCAAGTACCACAGTTATTAATTACCTTGGTTTATCCGCAACAGCAAATGACTGGGCCTCCGTTTGCGGTGGATGAACAAGAGGTGGCACAGCACTACCAGGCCAGTTATCGTGGCGCAGAACAACCGGCAGTTTCGGTGGATGTTTTAGCAGAGCATGCGCATTTTGCGCAGCGAGGGCTAACGGTTTTACGTGAGAATATATACTTACTACAACCAATTGAAAAATAAAGAAAAATCAATCGCGGTTAAACCGTGGTTTGGGCTTGTCCGATAAATACCTTAATGATGATCATTATTTTTGGGAAATAAATGTGCGTTGTTGTCGACCCTTTATTTTAAGTGGCGTGATGGCGTTGGTAGCATGGAGTGTGGCCGTGCCAGTATCGGCGGCCAAGTTCTTTATTTACCAATTGCCGGACGGTTCGCGGGTTATCAGTGATCGACCTATTTACAAGTCGAGCCACAAGTTGGTGACCAGCCGAAAGAAACTAGCGGGCACCGGGCGCATCGCCTCTAAACGTTACAAGCAACAAGCAAAACGATTAAATAAGTGGGACGATTTAATTCTACAAGTCGCACAACGGCATAGCGTTGATGCTGCCTTGGTAAAGGCCGTGATTCATACGGAATCTTATTTTAATCCCCGAGCAAAATCCCGCGCAGGCGCACGGGGACTCATGCAACTGATGCCGAAAACCGCCGCCAAATACGGCATTTCGAATATTTATGACCCTTCGGATAACGTGGAAGCGGGGGTGAAACACTTGCGGTATTTGCTGAAAAAATACCCGCGCAATTTAAAATATGTCCTTGCCGCCTATAATGCCGGTGAAAAGGCGGTTTACTATTATAATGGTATCCCACCTTACAAAGAGACCCAGGACTATGTACAAAAAGTCCTGCATTATCGCGACTATTACCGCCGTCACTATACCTACTAGTTTTATCGAGTTATTTCCCCCGCGCGCCTAAAGCGAGAATCAGCGGCGGCATCCATTTTATTGGTTAACCCCTTCGGTTATGATTAAGCGGACAATTCGTCAACCGGATATCTGAATACCCATGAGAAAGATTTTGCATGTGGATATGGATGCTTTCTATGCTTCTATCGAGGAGCGGGAAAATCCACAGTTAGCCAATAAACCTGTGGTCGTGGGTGGTTCACCACAACGTCGTGGTGTGGTGTCTGCAGCAAATTATGTGGCGCGCAAATTTGGGGTCCACAGCGCCATGCCCATGGCAAAGGCCGTACGTTTGTGTCCCAAGTTGATTCGAATTGCCCCGCGAATGCGGCTTTATGCCGATGTGTCACATCATATTCGAGGGATTTTTGCGCGCTATACACCGCAAATTGAGCCACTGGCATTAGATGAAGCTTTTTTAGATGTGACTGCCAGCCAACGGTTGTTTGATAGCCCTACCCATATTGCGCAAGCAATTAAGCAGGATATTCAACAAGAACTTAATCTCGTTGCCTCGGTTGGTGTGGCACCCAACAAGTTTGTTGCCAAGATCGCTTCGGATGTGAACAAACCCAATGGCCAGAAGACCGTTCCGCCTGAGGAAGTAGATCCCTTGCCGGTGAGTCGTTTGTGGGGCGCCGGTAAAGCAACCGTGGCGGTGTTTGATAGGATGGGTATTCGCAGTATCGGGCAATTACGTAAACAATCGGTTGATTGGCTGGTATCGCATTTTGGTAAGTATGGTGATCATCTATGGCAATTAGCCAATGGTATCGATGAGCGCCCCGTCGTGACCGATAGCCAAGCTAAATCCATTTCCCATGAAACCACGTTTGCCGAAGACTTGTTAGATCGCGAAACCTTATTAGCCTGGTTATTACATTTAACCGAGCAAGTCGCCTGGCGTTTACGGCGCCATCAATTGGTGGGCAAAACCATCACCATGAAAATACGTCATGCCGATTTTAAAACGGTAACCCGTTCGCAATCGATGACAGTGACAACCAACAGTACCGACCAATTATGGCAAGTTACACAAGCGTTGTTTGATGCCTATTGGCAACGAAATATGTCAATTCGTTTAATCGGTATGGGCGTATCCGGTTTGTGTTCTGAAACCGAACATCAACAGGCGGATCTGTTTACCCCCATGAGCGATACCAAGATCGACAAACTTGCCGATAGCATTAACCAGCGGTTTGGCAATAATACTGTACAGCGTGGACGCAGCAAGCACCGTCTCATCTGAGTTTAATGGAGTAGTCAATAACATGAGTGATTTAACCAGCCAAGATGGCATTGAGCAGACCCCTAAAACCATTTACCTAAAAGATTATACGCCGCCGGATTATCAGGTAAGCAACATTAACTTGGTGTTTGAACTAGATCGTGCAACGACGCGGGTGACAAGCACCTTGCAGGTGAAGCGGATGGCAGCAGGAACACCACCTTTAGTACTCAATGGGCAAGCATTAACATTGGTCTCAGTGGCATTAAATGACAACGTATTGGCTGCAAATGAGTATCAGCTCAGTGATGAACAACTATGTATTCATCATGTGCCGGAAGAATTTGAATTAACCGTGGTTACCGAGATTCACCCAGAACAAAATACCACATTAGAGGGCTTATATGCCTCCAGTAGTATGTTGTGTACACAATGTGAGGCAGAAGGGTTTCGGCGCATTACTTATTTTCCTGACCGGCCGGATGTGATGAGCCGTTACCGGGTTAAGTTGATTGCAGATAAGCAAACCTGTCCCGTTTTATTATCCAACGGTAATTTGTTGGAATCAGGTGAGTTGGATAACGGTAAACACTATGCTGTTTGGGATGACCCTAGTTTAAAACCCAGTTATCTGTTTGCGCTAGTAGCAGGGGACTTGGTGTATATCGAAGACCATTTTATTACCATGAACCAACGTGATGTGACATTACGTTTATACACCGAAGCAAAAAATCAGCATAAGTGTGATCATGCCATGGCTAGTTTAAAGCAAGCCATGTTATGGGATGAGCAGACCTATGGCCGTGAATATGATCTAGATATTTATATGATCGTGGCAGTGGATGATTTTAATATGGGGGCCATGGAAAACAAGGGGTTAAATATTTTTAATTCATCCTGCGTATTGGCTTCACCACAAACGGCTACCGACAATGATTTTTATAATATCCAAAGCATTATCGGTCATGAATACTTTCATAATTGGTCGGGCAATCGCGTCACCTGTCGTGATTGGTTTCAACTAAGTTTGAAAGAAGGCTTTACCGTATTCCGCGACCAAGAGTTTTCCTCAGATCTTAACTCGCGTGCCGTAAAACGCATTGATGATGTGAATGTATTACGCGTACATCAATTTGCAGAAGACAGTGGTCCCATGGCGCATCCGGTTCGGCCCGATCACTTTATTGAGATCAGTAATTTTTATACCGTGACGGTTTATGATAAAGGAGCCGAAGTGGTAAGAATGATTCGTAACTTAGTGGGTGAAGCGGGCTTTCGCCAGGGAACCGATTTATATTTTGAGCGCCACGATGGACAAGCTGTGACCTGTGATGATTTTGTCAAAGCCATGGAAGATGCCAATCAAATTGATCTTACCCAGTTTAAGCGTTGGTATAGCCAAGCAGGGACACCCGAGTTAACTTTATCGCAAGAGTACGATGCTAGACAGCAGATCTATCGCTTAACCGTAGAACAAAACACTAAACCCACACCAGGCCAGGATAGCAAAGCACCTTTTCATATTCCTTTCGCGGTAGGTTTACTTAATGCCCAGGGGCAGGACATACCCGTACGCTTAGCTAGCGGTGACAACTTAGTCGATAATGTGTTGCAAGTACGTCAGGAGAAACAAGAATTTATTTTCCAAGCGGTGCCAGAGAAACCAGTTTTATCGCCATTACGGAGTTTTTCTGCGCCGGTGAAAATACAGCTATCACGGACAGAGGAAGAGCTTGCATTCTTATTGGCAAATGATAGCGATGCTTTTAATCGTTGGGATGCAGGTCAACAATTAGCTATTCAGATCCTGATGGCGCAAATCAAAGCCTATGCCGATAACAAGCCAATGCCTGAGCCTCATGCATTAACCAAGGCCTTATCTCAAGCTATGCAGGATACACAAATAGATAAAGCGTTGTTATCAATGATGTTGACGCTACCCTCTGAGTCGTATCTTGCTGACCAATGTGAAATGGTTGAGGTAGATGCCATTTATCAAGCACGACTGTTTACGCGACGTCACATTGCACAACAATTACAGCAACAGTTTGCATCTCTATATCAAGCCAATCATAGTGCTGAGCCTTATAATTTTAATGATCAAGAAATGGCACGGCGTGGCTTAAAAAATGTCTGTTTAGGGTATTTAGCTGAGACACAGCAGACAGACTATTTAGACTTATGTTATCAGCAATATAACCAAGCGGATAACATGACAGAAGTACAAGCGGCATTATCGATTTTAGCGCAACACGATACCCCACTAAGAGAGCAAGCCTTAGCAGCATTTTATGAGAAATGGCAAGATGATGCACAAGTGGTGGATAAATGGTTTGGTATTCAAGCAAGTTCGCGTTTGGAAAACACATTGCAACAGGTTCAACAACTCATGACCCATCCAGCTTTTAATATCAAGAACCCGAATAAGCTGCGCGCATTAGTAGGAGCCTTTTGCCGCGGCAACCCGGTACGCTTTCATCAGCTTGATGGTGCAGGGTATCAGTTCTTAACCGATATTATTTTACAAGTGGATAAGCTTAATCCACAAATTACCGCACGTCTTGTACAAGTGATAAGTAACTGGCGTCGTTATGCCGAACCACGCCGTGGTTTAATGCAGCAAGCATTGCAAGATATTCTTAATGATAAGGCATTATCAAAAGATACTTATGAGGTAGTATCAAAAAGCTTGGCGAGCTGAGGATACCTCAAAAGCTTCAGCCCAATTGGATGTTCATCGGACTACATGAATAGTTTCTAATTAGTATGTGTTAATAAGTTAGAAAGATATAAGGGAATGGATGTACGCATATATGACTGTGATACTAGGGCCAGAATGAACTCTGGCCCTAAACATGAATGGCTAAAGCATATAGCCATTTAATAGAATAGCGCAATAAGAATTATAAGCGGTATCGTAATAAATATGGCCGTTTTCACTGGCGTGAATGAAGGCAAGCAAGCCATCTTGAATAGCTTCTTGTTGGTTGACACGACTAAAACCTTTAACCATAGTTAAGTAACGCTGTGTGTCATTATTACCGACATTGGGTTTACGCATGGAAAAGGTCAGCTGAGCTAAGCCATCATGATCTTTTCTGCCACACTCAACTCGAAAATAAACACCGCGGGCACCCACATTCCCATCGATTGGTACATAGTTACCCACATACAGTGCTTCCCATACATCGTGACCGGTATCTGCATTTAGCGTTAGCTCTTCACCCGCTGAATAACGCACGATGTTATCAATCTGTCTGAAACGTAAGAAGTTATTTTGAGGGTCTGTTTTTACATGGCCAATGATACGTTTATACGTGCAGCTGGGCGTGTTATTAACTTGCTTAATTTTAATCTGCGCATTGCCTGTTGCTTGTTTACATAGCCAAATGCGATACCAGGTATCCGCTATTTGTGGATCATCGGTTTGTTTTTGGGTAACGGTGACACTGTCATGCATCCCATTCTCAATGTGTTCACCGGCTACATAAATATCCAAGCTAATACTTGGCATATCAAGATTGTTGGAGATGGTAATACTCGCTGATGCTACATTCATGCTGAATGATGCAATACAAATCGTAAGTAATCGTATAAATTTTTTATGATAAGACATGGCTTATCCCCCTGTTTAAGATATAGATGACTGATTGAGTATCCCAAAAATACCGTAATACAAGTGTATTCTGGACTGATAACAACACTAAGCTGATTCAATGAGCGTGTTAATGAAATATTAATATTTTTTTAAGAAGCGCAATGGGAAGCTGTCACATTCTTTACATGTGGTCGGTTGTTTCCTTGGGGAGAACCAGGGGCATAGTAGAGGTAGTTCCTCTTTGTTGGTTATATTTATTCAATAATGTTCTCACTTTGCGATTCTTTTCCGTAATTTATCTTCTTATTCATAGATGCATATATAAGTATATTTGTTTCTTTCTCCCCCCTATTTTGAAAAAAAGTGAAAAAAATCCTGTTTTTGACTAAACATTTCGGTGATTTTCGTGGTTAAGGTGTAAAAGGCCCGGTGGTTTCGTATCGAGGATGAAGAAGTCAGCGCCTTCCCC
>CAZPAE010000072.1:0-8831 GCA_964584455.1 uncultured Thioalkalispiraceae bacterium | reverse complement strand
CATTAGCTTGGCCAGTAACTATTTAGAAACCATTAAGATGTTAGTCAGTGTTGGATTAGGTTGGAGTATCCTGCCAGAAAATATGTTAAACCAAAAAGAGGTGTCGATACTCAAGGTACCTGCATTACGACTAAAACGTGAACTAGGTTTGGTATGGCATCAACGCCGCAGCTTATCCAATGCCGCAAAAGAATTACAAACACTGCTTATCCAATAAGCGAAATGTAAGCTCCTGCCCCATAGCATAGGCTATATTATTTTACTAATAACATTATTACCGCCTGTTTCTATTGTTGCAGGAAGCTATCTATGTACGGAAGAGTCACCGCTACCGCATTGAATATACGCCATCGCCCCGAGCTTAACGCTAAGCGGCTAGGTCAACTTACTGAAAACACCATTGTTGACATTATTGGTTCCGACGCAAACTGGTATGAGATTCGTTTTAACGATCAAACCGCTTATGCAGCCAACCGATACATCCAACCCATCAAGGATACACATGAACTCAAAGGCATTATCCGTGCAGGGCAATTAAATGTTCGTCAACAACCAAATCTTACTAGCCCTATTATAGGCATATTGAGTACAGAACAAATTGTTGATGTTTTAGCACAACATAACCGTTGGTTAGAGATTCCTTTTAACGATAGCACCGGCTTTATTGCGGCAAAGTATGTGGACTTAACCGCAGCTAATAAACAACAGCAAGGCATCATTAAAGCCGCAAAACTGAATGTGCGCGCTAAACCTAATGCACAAAGTGCCATACTTGGTTTGCTCAGCCAAAATACCACTGTCACTATCAAAGCGACACTCAATGGCTGGCATGAAATTATTTTCAATGGTGCCACAGCCTATATCAGTGCCCGCCATGTGCAATCACAAGATCACACCGATGATGTTCATCACCCTTCACCACGGGTCATGGTGGATGTCATCACAGACAATAATGACCCCATCGACATTAACGACCCACTACAAACCGCTTTAACGCCCAGCCATACCTTTGATGTTAGCGGTAGTGCGCAAATGCAAAAAGTAGCCCGCACCTGGAATAAGTATGGTGGGTTACTAGGTGCATTAAGTGAACAAAATCAATTTGATCCCGGTTGCGCCGTTGCTGTGCTCTGTGTAGAAAGTTCCGGCGATGGCTTTATGAAAAGCAATCAAGACCGAATGGTGATTCGATTTGAAAACCACAAGTTCTGGCGCTACTGGGGACAACACCATCGTGATGTTTTTCAGCAACATTTCAAACTAAATCTAAACCATAAGCCTTGGTTAGGTCATGCCTGGCGACCAAACAATAATGAACCATGGCAAAAATTTCATGGTAACCAAGCGAAAGAATGGCAAGTGCTTGAGTTTGCCCGCCAGCTTGATGAAGCTGCAGCACTACAGTCTATCAGCATGGGGGCACCGCAAATTATGGGGTTTCATTATCAAAAAATCGGTTACCCCAATGTGCAAGACATGTTTCATGCTTTTAATAGCGATATTCGTCATCACATCTTGGGACTATTTGATTTTTTATCCAACAGAATGATGCAAAACCTACGTGACAAAGATTTTGTTAGTTTTGCCGCACAATACAATGGCTCTGGCCAAAAACAAAAGTACGGCAAATGGATTGATGAACATTACCAAGCCTTTCAACAAATCGCGCAATAACGTTAAGTTTAAGGAGAAAGAAAATGGGCGTACTGGATTTTATTGGCAATATTTTTAAGCCTGCCTCAGATCTCATTGACGATCTACATACCAGTGATGAAGAAGAACTCAATATACAAAAGCAAAAGCTTGAGATACAAAAACAAATGCAAGAAATTGAAGCTGCCGTTAAACACCGTATGCTCGACTACGAGCACAAAATTGCTGAGTTTCAAGCAAAGGCAATTCAAGCCGAAGCATCTAGCTCTTCTTTTCTCGCTAGCAATTGGCGCCCGATTACCATGTTAACCTTTGTTGCATTGATTGTGGCACGTTGGCTAGGATTTACCATTGACTCATTAACACCTGAGATAGAAGAACAATTATTTGAGATTATCAAATTTGGTTTAGGCGGATATGTGATAGGCCGTTCGGCTGAAAAAGTGGTATCCAGTTATACGCGCAATCGGCCACAACAAAACCAAACCGATGCCGCAGTAGGCTAACCAATAAATGCATTTAGCTTTGGGGTTGTTTCAAATCTCTTTCAAGCGCTTGTGCATCAAACTGACAACCTAAATACTCAGCAATGGCGATCACATCTTGTTCGCCATTTTGCAAACAGCTGGTTGCCCCCGGTGAAGGTGTCATATTAAAAATGATACCGTTACCGGGATTAATTTTTGCCTCACCCATATGCAGTTTACGATTCACTTTATCGATCATCACCGGCCGGATACCACCGATTTGTTTGGCAAAAGTTAAGTCCTGCAACTGGAGTGAAGGAATAATCTTACGCGCATCTTTTAGAAATAAACGTTGGCGAATATATGGCACTTCAAACAATATATTCTTAAACATGTAATTGCGAATATCTGACACCTTAAACAGATCCCACATCACTTTCATCACACCCATATCCAAACTAAACACCCGCATGAACTCTGGTATTGTTCGATAATTGTGTCGCTCTAACATGGGTAAGATTAATGCGGTAGGGCCTAAACGGGTTTTGCCGCGGACTAATAAATCCGGATCGCCATGAATCGCCGCGAAAGGTAGTTTGTCATTTTGAATGGTATACACCTTACCGTGCAACACATCCGGTGCGTAATAAAAACTACCAGCAACAGGCAAGCATGCATACTCTTTACCATAGCCCATCTTCTGTGCGAACAATAAACTATGTCCACCGGCGGAAACCACCACAAAGCGTGCCTTAATTGGGCCATTATTGGTATGTACCACATAACCTTGCTCGGTTCGCTCAATCCGTGTCACTTTGGTTTTAATGCGCACATCCACCTGCGACGTGTCATCACGTTTGGCTTGGGCAACAAATGAATCTGCTAAGGCTTGGAAGTTTACGGCACTATAGTCATTTTCTATCCCCAAAGCGGCAATACGTTCATTGCGCCCCCACACCACATTGGGTTCAACACGACTAATACCATCGGCATCCCAAAATTGCATTTTGTCGTAGTGCGGTTGAAATTGCTCAAAACGGGCTTGTAATGCATCGCACTCTTCATCACCCACACCCAACACCATTTTGGGATACTTATATAATATGTGTGCACAGCTTGGTAAGGAGGCCGCATAGTTCACCACCATGTTGGCACCGGCCTTCACATTCACCGCTTTATCTAATGAGTAGTTGGTCTCAATATCACCGCAGTGTAAAGTCTGACTATTATTGCGACCATGGGAATTCAAGACAGCAATACCGGCATTTTTCTCAAGCAAGCATAGCGATTTGAGATCGGTATATTTGGCCAACAGGTACAATAGCGCCGAACCCGATATGCCTCCACCAATAATCACTACATCATGTTGTTTATCGCTCATTCAAGCGTGTCCATTTATTATCGTAAGTCTAAAATATCGGCCAATGAGCCTAGCATTTGAATAGATAGCCGCCAAATTGCTACATCGGCTGCGGCCCAGGCCGCACATAGCGATACGCTAACCAAAACCCTAATAAACTAAATATCACAGATAGTGAAAATATCCAGCCGCGGCCCAAATAATCCCAGGCAAAACCACTATAAATACTACCGATAGCGCCACCCAGACCAAAACTAATACTACTGTATAACGCTTGGCCCCGCCCTTGGTGTCGGCCAGTAAAAAACTGATGAATCAGCCGAATGGCAACCACATGGTAAAGACCAAAGGTCGCCGCATGTAAGATCTGCGCCAATACCATGATACTCATGTGCTCAGGAAACAATGCCACTAAGCACCAACGAAGTGCAGCCAAAAGCAGACTTAACATGAGCAAATGACTTAACGGGGCTAACTTCACAATACGATACATCAACAATAATATGATGACTTCGGCAATAACCCCAATGCCCCAAAACCAACCAATGGTATGGCTTGAGTAGCCATAGCTCTCCATATATATAGAATAAACCGCATAGTAAGGACCATGACTTGCTTGCATACAAAAACAGACCAACAACAAACCCAGCACATGGGGTTTTCGCAGCACTTTGCGTAGCGGTTCATGGTCAATATGCAAATGGCCAGCCGCAGACTCCGGCACCATTAGGCTCACCGCCCAAATCAAGCCTAACAAAATGGAGATGATCACCGGCAAAAATGTAATATCCACCACTTCAAACAAATAGCCTAAGCCGACCACGGTAAGAATAAAGCCAATGGATCCCCATAGCCGAATCGTACTGTAGCGATTCACTTGATCGCTTAAATGATTAAAGGTGGTAGCTTCAAACTGGGGTAAGGCGGCATTCCAAAAGAAACTAAATGTACTTAAAACAACAATCAGCCAAATGTAGGTTTGCTCAATGAAAATGCCGAGAAAACAAAGTGCCGCTAGTAACGATCCGATCTGCACAATACGCATACGTTGACCGGTATGATCGGCGATCCAACCCCAAATATTGGGTGCAATAATGCGCGTGGCCATGGTGGTACCAAACAACACACCAATTTCTGTCGGTGTGAAACCCAGCGCTTTAAGGTAAGGACTTAAGGACGGTGCTAATGCACCTAAGACGGCAAAATAAAAAAAATAAAAACCCGATAATCGCCAATAAGGCGGTGATGCACTTATTGCCCGCACCCAGGTTTAGTCCTTGTGAGAAGGAATAATCGGTGTTGTCACAGAAACATCGGCATTTTGCGCCCGATGGCGTAAAACATGATCCATCAAAACTACAGCTAACATCGCCTCAGCAATGGGTGTCGCTCGAATACCCACGCAAGGATCGTGACGGCCCGTGGTAATCACTTCCACAGGATTGCCCTCTACATCAATGCTTTGGCCTGGTAAACGAATACTCGAGGTAGGCTTGAGTGCCATACTCACCACAATATCTTGGCCCGATGAAATACCACCTAATACACCACCGGCATGATTGGAAAGAAAACCGTCCGGTGTGATCTCATCGCGATGTTCGGTGCCTTTTTGGGTAACGCTTTCAAAACCGGCGCCAATCTCAACACCTTTCACCGCATTAATGCTCATCATGGCGTGGGCAATATCCGCATCAAGCCGGTCAAAAATAGGTTCCCCTAAACCAGGGAAAACACCCGAAGCCACCACATTAATGCGCGCACCAATGGAATTGCCTTCCTTGCGCAAGGCATCCATGTAATTTTCTAATTCTTCAATCTTGCTTGCATCAGGAAAGAAAAACGGATTTTGCTCCACCGCATCCCAATCAAACTGCTCAAACCCAATGGGACCGAGCTGTGCCATGTAACCACGAATCTGGATACCATGTTGGGTGAGTAAATATTTTTTCGCAATGGCGCCAGCGGCCACACGCATCGCTGTTTCACGGGCAGAGGATCGCCCACCACCACGATAATCGCGTAATCCATATTTATGGGTATAGGTATAATCGGCGTGACCAGGACGAAAACGGTCGCTAATCTTAGAATAATCCTTAGACCGTTGATCGACATTCTCAATCAGTAAACCAATGGGCGTGCCTGTGGTTTTTCCTTCAAACACACCAGATAAGATTTTCACTTCATCTTGTTCCCGTCGCTGGGTGGTGTGACGGGTTTTACCTGGCTTGCGCCGTTCTAAATCCCGTTGAATATCGGTTTCATCTAATGCCAGGCCCGGCGGACAACCGTCCACAATACAGCCCAACGCCAAACCATGACTTTCCCCAAAAGAAGTAATGGTGAAATTTTTTCCAAAAGTGTTTCCAGACATAGATTTATATTGTACTGTGTTCCAGCTCCTACGTCTTGCTGAGATTTTGCCCCCCCTCCAACTCCGCAAGTTATTTTCTTGGGCGAAAAAGCGGCCCAATTTCTATTTTGAAGATGATATGTAAGAAAAACCGATTTCATAATAGTGATGCCTAACGAGACACGACATCATCACCCACAACCCTTCTTCTCCAGTCAGTACTGGGTCTACATGGGTTTTGCGATTGGCCTAGGATTAGGCATCGCCGCGTTGATCTTCGGCTTACAACAACGCCAAAACAGCCTACATGACATTAATTATCTTGTCGAAAATCAAATGGCCAAAGCCCATTTACTGTCACAAATGCGCATTGCTGCTCGCGAACGCACAATATGCTTATTTCATATGGTTAATTTGACCGATCCTTTCGAACAAGATAAATGGTTTCTGGAGTTTACCCGACAAGGCGCCATTTTTGCTGAGGCCAGAGATATATTAATCACCCTACCCCATACCGAACATGAAGATGCTTTAATCAAACGCCAATCTGCCCAATCCAACCTTGCCGTTCCCAACCAAGTATTGATCACTGATATGGTGCAACAAAACCAAACTCGCCAAGCATACCGGCTCCTCATAGAACAAGCTGTTCCGCAACAAAACAAGGTTATTAATACATTAAACCAATACCATGACTACATTGCCGATGACATTGATACACTGCTGGCCGGGATTAATACCCAACAAAACCAAGCCTATAATTTCATTTTTATTTTAGGTGTGGTGGCCGCTGCACTCACCATCATGATGGCCATTTATGCGTTACGTAAAATCACTGCCTCGGCAAAAGAATTGTATCTTGAAAATGAACTGGCCCAAGTAACACTTAGCTCTATCGGTGATGGCGTTATTACAACAGATGCTGACTCGCATATTCAATTCATGAACACCGAGGCAGAGAAACTCACCGGTTGGACATTAGCAGAAGTGACACAATTACCGTTAATGAAAATTTTACGGTTAACTTATCGTGACTCACAAAAACTCATTGCTAACCCTGTCTCCAAAGCCATTGCGTCTAACCAATGTGTCAACTTAAGCTCCACAACAACACTGACTGATCGCAACAAACAAAAATATGCCATTGAACTGACCGCCAATGCCATCCGCGATGACCACAGCAATATTCACGGTGGCATTGTGGTATTGCGTGATGTATCAGAAAACCGCGCACTCACCGAACAATTAAGTTATCAAGCCAGCCATGATGCATTAACCGGACTGGTAAATCGGCGGGAATTTGAAATCCGCCTGCAACAAGCCATTAATAATAGTAAAACTGAACGTACAGAGTGTGCATTAATTTATTTAGACTTAGACCAGTTTAAAATCATTAATGACATGAGCGGCCACAGTGCCGGTGATGAACTCCTAAAACAACTGGCACTATCCATGAAAAAGATTCTACGTGGCAGTGATATTTTTGCCCGTATAGGTGGTGATGAGTTTGGTATTTTACTCGAAGGTTGTGCCTTGAATAAGGCGCGCGATATTGCCGAGACCCTACGAACCCATATTAGTGAATTTCAGTTTTATTGGGAAGGCATGATCTACCAAGTGGGCATGAGCATGGGGATTGCCATGATTAATGAAAACTCCGGCTCACTGAATGAAGTATTACATGCCGCAGACAGTGCCTGTTATACAGCAAAAGATAATGGCCGTAATCGCATCGAAGTATACAAACCCAACGTCCAAGAAATCAATCAACGCCGTAGCGAAAAGTACTGGTCAGAACGCATTAACACGGCCACCAAAGAAAACAAACTACAACTGTTCGGCCAATGTATTAAACCCACTGAACACAACACACAGAAAGTGCATTACATTGAAGTACTGTTACGACTAGAAGATGTCGGCTCACAAGTGGTATTACCCCATGTATTTCTACCTGCAGCGGAGCGTTTTTCCCTTGCCCCGCAGCTAGACCAGTGGGTCATTAACCAAACCTTCAACGTGATTAACGATTTTCTTGCTCAAAACCCTACTCAACAATACAAGTTCAGCATCAACCTATGCGGCCAATCCATCAACACCCATGAAATGCTCGGGTACATTATTAATAGCTTTGAACAAACCGGTATTGATCCGAATATGATTTGCTTTGAAATCACTGAGTCGATGCTCATTTCAAATATGGAAACAGCCCGGCGATTCATATCTGTTTTGCGTAACCTTGGTAGTCAATTTGCACTGGACAACTTTGGCATGGGACTCAATTCATTTACTCAACTAAAACATATCCCCATTGATACCATTAAAATTGATGGGAGTTTTATTCGAGGCATGACTAATGATGAGGTTACTTATGCATTAGTTGAATCCATAAATCAAATTGCACATGTCATGGATTTACAAACCGTTGCCGGTTATGTGGAAAATGAAACTATTTATAATGCAGTTATGGAAACAAGCATCGATTATATGCAGGGTTATTACGTCGAATCACCTCGTCCTATTCATAGTATTTTAAAAAACTAGAATATTCTCACCAACCATTTAACTCCTACGTAATAAGGCCGATATTGCCTTCATATCCCGACGTTATATTTATATATTATGCCTAGCAATCGCATACTGACATCAAAAGCACTTATTACCATCGCAGGTATAGGAATGCTATTGAGTATTTTATTGTTAGGCGGCACCATTTCCTTTCTCTATACCCCCTCACCTGACACCCCCGCTCAAACCACAACGTTAAGTGGCGTAGACACCACGCAACAAGATAATAAAGTGAGTACTATTTCAAACATTAGTTATATCATCTTGTTGGTTGCATTAAGTATCATTACCGCAATCGCTACTATTGCTGCATTACTCGCTATATACCGAAAAGGCCAGCCTGATCCAGCAAGCCATGAACCAGCTGAGCTTGCGCACCCGGCCACTGAAAACATCAACACCATGATACGCGAGTTATACAAAAACAGATTACTCG
>CAZPAE010000071.1:0-8836 GCA_964584455.1 uncultured Thioalkalispiraceae bacterium | reverse complement strand
TTGTAGAGTTTGTCCTGGGGCTTCAAATTGCGCAGCTTGGTATCGGTCAGCATGATAAGGGCCTCCGTGGGGCCGAAAATACCATGATTTTTTATGGCATGGTATTTAGGTTATTTTTTCTTTTATATCAATGACTTGACTGATTTTGATACCATGAATGGCTTGGAAAGCATGGCATGGTATTTTGTCGAAGCCCTGATCTTGAGAGCAACGATACCATGATTTATACCATGAAAAAAGTTTGCTTGGACGTGCCTGCCAGTGCCAGCAGGTGCCAGACAAAAACGGGAATAACTTAGTTAATACAATGAGTTATGTGTAGCTTGATGCCGGTAGGTGCCAGCCAGTGCCAGACGTGGAATCATTCCCACTCAATCGTGGCAGGTGGCTTACTGGAAATATCGTAAGCAACGCGGGAGATCCCGACAATCTCATTAATGATGCGATTGGATACCCGCTCAAGGAAATCATACGGTAAGTGCGCCCAGCGTGCAGTCATGAAATCGATGGTTTCTACTGCGCGTAGTGAGACAACATAATCATAACGACGCCCATCGCCCATCACGCCAACTGACTTAACTGGTAAGAACACCGCAAAGGCTTGACTAACGCTATCGTATAAATCGGCTTGGCGTAACTCGTCGATAAAGATCGCATCGGCTTGGCGTAAGATATCCGCATAGTCTTTTTTCACTTCACCTAAGATACGCACACCTAAACCTGGGCCAGGGAAAGGATGTCGATAAACCATGTCATAAGGTAACCCTAACTCGATACCTAATTGACGCACTTCATCTTTAAACAATTCACGTAACGGTTCACACAGCTTGAGCTTCATGGTTTCCGGTAAACCGCCCACATTATGGTGTGATTTAATTAAATGGGCTTTCCCGGTAGTGGCCCCAGCGGACTCAATCACATCGGGATAGATAGTCCCTTGGGCAAGATAACTGGCATTTTTCAGTTTACTGGCTTCTTCATCAAACACGTCAACAAACAAGTTACCAATAATTTTACGTTTGCGTTCGGGATCGGCCACACCTTTTAATGCAGTAAGGAAACGGTCTTCCGCATTAACACGAATCACTCGCACACCCATGTGCTCGGCAAAGGTGGCCATCACTTGATCGCCTTCATTCAAGCGCAATAAGCCATTATCTACAAACACACAAGTCAGTTGATCACCGATAGCACGATGCAATAATGCCGCCACCACCGATGAATCCACACCACCGGATAAACCTAATACTACTTCGTCTGACCCCACTTGTTCGCGGATACGCGCAATGGCATCGTCAATAATGTTGCCAGCATTCCATAAGGCGCGACATTGACAAATGTCGATGACAAAACGGGTTAAGATGCGGCTGCCTTGCCGTGTATGGGTGACTTCCGGATGAAACTGCAAACCATAGAACTGACGTGTTTCGTTCGCCATACCGGCAAAAGGCGCATTATCGGTTGTAGCAATGATTTTAAACCCTTCAGGTAACTGGCTCACCCGATCACCATGGCTCATCCACACATCTAACAGGCCGTAACCTTCTGGCGAAGTATGATCTTCAATATCCCGTAGTAAGTCGGAATGACCACGAGCACGTACTTGTGCATAACCAAATTCACGATGGTCTGACGTTTCCACTTGGCCACCTAATTGGGCCGCCATGGTTTGCATGCCATAGCAAATACCTAATACCGGTACATTCAGGCTAAAAACAATCTCTGCTGCCCGTGGTGTGGCATCTAATGTTACCGATTCAGGACCACCGGACAGAATAATGCCTTTGGGGGCAAAATCGCGAATGGCATCGGCGGACATATCATAAGGATGTAACTCACAATACACACCGGCTTCACGAACACGTCGAGCAATTAATTGTGTGTATTGCGAACCGAAGTCGAGGATTAAAATCCGATCATCGTGGATATGAGAAGAAACAGAAGCAGACACGCGTGTTTAGTTATCCACTCGGTAGTTAGGTGCTTCTTTGGTGATGGCAACATCATGCACATGGCTTTCGCGCATCCCGGCATTGGTCACACGAACAAACTGGGGTTGAGTACGCATCTGCTCAATAGTGGCACAACCGGTATACCCCATGCTGGCACGAATACCGCCCATTAATTGATGAATCACTGGCTTTAACGGCCCCTTAAAGGGTACACGGCCTTCGATACCTTCGGGTACCAGCTTCTCAGCTTCACCACCTTCTTGGAAATAACGATCACTGGAACCATGTTGTTTACTCATGGCGCCAATAGAACCCATACCGCGATAAGACTTATAAGAACGTCCTTGGTAAAGCTCCACTTCGCCCGGTGACTCTTCGGTACCAGCAAACATGCTCCCGACCATGACACAATCGGCACCAGCCACCAGTGCTTTGGCAATATCACCAGAATAGCGAATACCGCCATCGGCAATTACAGGAATATCTCTGCCTTCTAATGCATCAACCACATTGGCAATCGCCGAAATTTGCGGGACACCAATACCCGCTACAATCCGAGTGGTGCAAATAGACCCAGGGCCAATACCCACTTTCACCGCATCGGCACCGGCATCTGCCAAGGCTTTGGCAGCATCCGCAGTGGCAATATTGCCACCAACTACTTGCACACCGGGGTAATTGGCTTTGACCCAAGCGACACGATCCAGTACACCCTGTGAATGGCCGTGGGCCGTATCTACCACCACCACATCAACACCAGCTTCCACTAATGCGGCGACTCGCTCGTCAGTGCCGTCACCCACACCTACAGCAGCGCCAACCCGCAATTGCGCTTGGCTATCTTTACAGGCTGCGGGGTATTCAGTGGCTTTTTGGATATCTTTAACGGTAATCAAACCCCGCAGTGCAAATTGGTCATTGATAACCAACACTTTCTCAATACGGTGTTTGTGTAATAAGGACTGGATTTCATCACGACTGGCGCCTTCTTTGACGGTCACCAGGCGTTCTTTCGGGGTCATGATATTACGTACAGGATCATCATGATGGGTCTCAAACCGCAAATCACGGCTAGTGACAATGCCCACCAAGGCCTCCCCTTCAACCACAGGCACACCAGATATTTGTCTTGCCTTGGTCAAAGCCATCACATCCCGGATACTGGTATCTGGGGTGACCGTAATAGGGTCTTTAATCACCCCACTTTCGTATTTTTTCACCGCCTTCACCATGGCCGCCTGGGCTTCAGCCGTCATATTCTTATGAATAATCCCTAGGCCCCCTTCTTGGGCAATGGCAATGGCCAAACGCGCCTCGGTGACGGTATCCATGGCGGCTGATAATAAGGGGATATTTAGGCTAATTGACTTGGTGAGCCGGGTTTGAAGGCTAACATCGCGCGGCAAGATGGCTGAGTGGGCTGGAACCAGCAACACATCATCAAAAGTTAGGGCTTCCTCAATAATCCGCAACATTGCGCGATGTCTTCTCAGTCATTCGAGTAAAGCCGCGAATTATAAAGATTTTCTAATACAGCCACAATCAAAACTTTTTATCCCTGTAATCAACCAATAACATTGCCAAGTGCGATTTGAATGCGCATAATGGATGTGATGTGGGCGCCCCCAAAATGAGGGTTTTGGGCAACAACCATAAATTGGCTCCCACATGCCACTTCTTTGTACAGTAAAAACGCGCTTGATTTGGAGGAGCAATATGAAAAAATTTATTCCGATTGCGGTTGCAGCAGCCATTATCAGCTTAGGCGGATGCGCATCTGGCATGAAACACAGTGAAGCTGACGCCAGTGCAGCCATCGCAGCGGCCGTGAGTGAAGAAAAACGCGCCAGCAAGATCGGCAACCAGTGGCGAGATACTGGTAAGATGATCAAAAAAGCAAAAAAAGCTCTAAAAGATGGCAAATATGACGAAGCTGTCAAAATTGCTAATAAGGCGAAGAAACAAAGCACGAATGCGATTGCTCAAGCCGAATCACAAAAAGATGCAGGCCCTAACTACTAAGCTTGCGACAAGGTAAGACTAAAAAAGCCGGGATCATCCCGGCTTTTTTATTTGTATCTGATTTTCCATTTTACCCATGACGCTCCCATAGCAAGGCGTTATGATGGGGATATGCAAGATACAGCAACCGATAACGCCCCATTTCGCGACATTTATTCTGTTAGCCGTTTAAATCGTGAGGCACGTGCTGCATTAGAAGGCAGCTTTCCGCTGGTTTGGATTGAAGGGGAAATATCAAACTTTGCTCGTCCTAGTTCAGGCCACTGGTACTTCTCATTAAAAGACGATAGCGCACAAGTACGTGGTGCCATGTTTCGTAATCGAAATATGGCTTTGCGCTTCACACCTGAAAATGGGATGCAGGTACTGGTTCGTGCACGTATCAGCATGTACGAAGCACGGGGTGAATATCAGATTATTGTTGAGCACATGGAGCCAGCGGGCGATGGTGCATTACAACGTGCCTTCGAAGCACTCAAACAAAAACTCCATCAACAAGGGCTGTTCAACGCAGAACACAAACAGGCCTTACCCAGTCATATTCAACGCATCGGGGTCATCACCTCCCCCAGTGGCGCGGCGATTCGTGACATTCTCACTACATTAAAGCGTCGCTACCCTGCGGCCCATGTCATTATCTATCCGGTTGCTGTGCAAGGTAATGAAAGTGCTGACCAAGTGGTAAACATGCTCAAACTCGCACAACAACGTGCTGAGTGTGATGTGCTTATCGTGGCGCGTGGTGGTGGCTCACTGGAAGATTTATGGTCGTTTAATGAAGAACGCGTTGCGCGGGCAATACATGCTTGTAAGATCCCGGTGGTCACCGGTATTGGTCATGAAATTGATGTAACAATTGCCGATTTAGTAGCCGATCAACGCGCCGCCACCCCCACTGCTGCTGCCGAGTTAGTCAGTCCTAATCAGTTTGAATTACAGACCACGTTACAACTCTTAGGTACCCGCTTAAGTGAAGCCATGTCGCGCTATCTTCGCCAGCAACAACAACGCGTCACCTGGTTAAGCCAACGTTGCCAACACCCAGGCCAACGGTTACGCCAATTATCACAACAAGTTGATGACTACCAATTACGTTTACATAACGTGCTGCGCCAAGCTTTACGCCATTATCAAACCCAAACACACCACCTCAAAGAACGCTTAGCGGCTCAACATCCCGGTCAAAAAATCAAGCTACACCAGCAACGTTTGCAACATAGCATTAAACAACTACACCAACAGATGATGCATGTACTAGAAACCAAGCAATACCAACTCAGTACATTATCGCAAGGCTTAGATGCTTATAGCCCCTTATCAACCCTCGACCGAGGGTATGCTATTATTACCACGGAACAAAATGACAAGGTCATCCGTCAAACATCAGAAGTAACGATAGGTGACCGGATTCAAGCTCGCCTAGCCAAGGGAAGATTAATTTGTGATGTGCAACAGATTCTTAATGAGAAAAATTAGTGTTATTTTCCTATTTTGTTTATGGCCTTACCTAGCCTATGCCAAAACAGAAACACTCCCCTTACACTTAGCAGTCCCCGGTGGCGTTGCCGTCATTGATTTGAAAACCCCACATCTCCCTAAAAACGTACGTTATAATAAAAAGCCGATTCTCACCAAACAAGTCAATGGGAGTTGGTACGCGGTTGTAGGTTTAAGTCTTGGCACCAAACCGGGCCAGCATCAAGTGCATTACGAAGTTAATGGCAAGCAACATAAAAAGACTTTTCTGGTTCAAGGCAAACAGTATAAAACGCAATACTTAACTATAAAAAATAAACGCCATGTTAATCCGTACAAAAAAGACATCGATCGGATTATTCGTGAAAAGAAAACGATTCAAACGGCACTCAATACTTGGACGGATCAAGCCCAAGTTTCACTGCAATTTCAATTGCCGGTACAAGGACGCTTCAGTAGTCCATTTGGTTTAAGACGTTACTTCAATCAGCAACCACGTCGTCCACACAGTGGCTTAGATATTGCCGCCCCCCAAGGCACGCCTATTATCGCCCCAGCTACTGGTACTATCATTAATACAGGGAATTATTTTTTTAACGGTAATACTGTTTTTATGGATCATGGACAGGGGCTCATTAGCATGTTCTGCCACTTACATGAAATTCACGTCAAACCCGGCCAAGTGTTACGAGCCGGCGAACAGTTAGGCACCGTTGGCAAAACGGGGCGGGTAACAGGCCCGCATTTACATTGGGGAGTTAGCTTAAACAATGCTCGGGTTGAGCCGAAATTATTTTTTGGTGATCGTTATCGTGAGGAACTTACCAATCAGCAACCCTGATGGCCAAATGCCATCAGGGTAACCAGCGCTAATGCATCTTCACGGATGCACGGAGAGTCATCTCTTGCGGTACTAACCCAGCAATGCGTAATGCTTGTTCTGGGTCGCGAGGGAAAAGACGGTGAAATAAAATATAACCGCCCTGTTTAGCAAACGTTCTGTCCAGTCTTGCTGGAAAAGTGGGTAATCCTGAAACACCATATCGGTCAAAATCATGCCGCAACCACTCGAGCATTTCTAAATGCTGCTCAGTCAACTTAATCCCTTCCGATGCGGCTAAACCGTAAGCGGTGATCACACTCCAGTACTGTAAACCGGCCAGGTAATTTAGCGTTTGCTGTCGTACTGCTGTTCCTGCATGTTTCGACATGGAAATTCTCCTTGTGTCTAAATACGCGAGGCAAGTGAGAGCCACTCACACAGTGTAGTTCTAATTATTAGCATAGTGCAGTTTTGTGACAGTGTATGACAATTTCTAACCCGAACTCAGTCTGTACCACGTTTAACATCGATTATCTAAGGCATTACTGCTGATAGTTAAGGTCATTATGAAATAAATTTAATAGCTAACTGTTTTAATTGGTTTTTTTGAGAAAAATCAGTCCATCAACCCATTATTTTGACTATGCATAGCTTACTTAAACAATGTGTTCCCCATTTCACTGAAATTGTTACCTGCCTCAGCCAGACAATGATTCTTCCCTTTCCACAACAAAAATATAGTTTAAATAAGGTATTACTAGGCAAAGTAGACAGAATCACGTACCCTTGCGAGCCTATGCATGGGGAAATCAATGACGAACAGCTGATGCTGCAGTACCAACAAGGGGATGCGCAAGCATTTGAAGTCCTCTACTCCCGTTACCGGCAATCACTTCATCGCTATCTGCAACACCAGTGTCAAAACGCCGCCATTGCCGAAGAATTGTTTCAAGATATTTGGATGAATATCATTCGTGCACGTGATCGTTACCAACCCACTGCCCTATTTAGAACTTATCTATACCGTTTAGCCCATAATCGATTAATTGATCATTATCGTAAACAAAAGCATGGTATTCCGCGCTCTTATGATGACGATGAAACACTACTAAACCAAACTCATACCTCAAACCCCATTTCACCGGAACGCATGGTTGATGCACAACAGCAGCTGGAACGATTTGAACAAGTGTTAACACAATTACCCGAAGCGCAACGGGAAGCGTTTCTATTAAAAGAGAATGCGGGATTAAGTGTTGAGGAAATCGCTGCCATTACAGATGTGAAACCGGAAACAGCAAAAAGTCGAATTCGCTACGCAGTTAAACGATTTAAACAACAATTGGATTTAACAGACCATGACTGATCGCAAGCAACATGATGATGAATTAGAACAGTACTTAAAAGGCGATTCATCTGTCTCAAAACAATATCAGTCTTTGTCTACTGGAGAACCCAGTGCAACAGTTGATAATGCTATTTTAGCTGCAGCACGATCCGCGGTTCAGCATCAAAGCACCTCCACTCGCGGTTATCGCTGGTACATCCCTGCTTCATTAGCCGCTGGTATTCTGATTGTCAGTGTCATGATTACATTTAAATTCCACCCACCAGAAACATTCCCAGATGGTTCACAAATTAATGCTCAAGCCCAGCCTAAAATAGAACAAAAATTAATAGCTATTTCTGATTTATTAGCGCAAGGAAAAACACAACAAGCTGCGCAAGACTATGAACGATTCAAACGTCTGTATCCTGATTATCCGATAGACTATCAGCAATACCCGAGCTTGCAGCAACTAGAGAACCACAACTAACTGATTATTTCTTTTTGACATGCCGCATCATCCGTTTGCGTTTATCTGTTTGTCGTTTGGTTAGTTTATTTTTGCGATCTTTATAGGGATTATCCCCAGTACGTAATTCTACCCGTAATGGCGTACCTATGAGCTTAAGGTGTTTACGAAACGCATTCACTAAATAACGATGATAACTGTCGGGCAAGTTACGGGTTTGATTACCATGAATCACAATCACCGGTGGATTCTTACCCCCTTGATGGGCATAACGTAATTTAACCCGACGCCCACGCACCATAGGCGGTGGATTGGCATTGACTAAATCGGTTAATAAGCGGGTTAAATGAGGTGTAGCAAAATTAGACATCGCCGCTGTATAGGCTTGGGTAATTGAACCAAATAAATCCCCCACACCGCTGCCATGTAATGCTGAAATAAAATGCTGTTTAGCAAACTTGATAAAGGGTAACTTTAAATCTAGCTCGCGCCGCACTTTATCCCGTTGATCGATAGATAGGCCATCCCATTTGTTAATGGCAATCACTAAGGCACGACCAACATCACTAATGAAACCAATTAAGCTCGCATCCTGCTCGGTCACCCCTTCTTGTGCATCTAACAACATCACCACCACATTGGCATCTTCAATGGCTTGCAATGATTTAATTACACTGAATTTCTCAATTGCCTGATTAATGCGACCTCGGCGACGAATACCTGCGGTATCGATTAGCAAAAATTCTTTACCAAACTTTTTATACTTG
>CAZPAE010000070.1:6758-8928 GCA_964584455.1 uncultured Thioalkalispiraceae bacterium | reverse complement strand
CCATGAATGACATCATTGAAAGTTATCTTCTTAAAATTCCAGATGATAGAAAGTTTCTAATCAATCAGCTTCATCAGCTAATTGTTGATATGTATCCGGCTTCTAAAGTGAGTATGAAGTATAAAATGCCAACCTATCATGCCAAGGATGGTTGGGTGGCGATTGCTAATCAAAAGCATTATGTGTCTTTATATACCTGCGGTTATCATCATATTGCTGAGTTCAGGGAACGACAGCCTAAAATTAAAACAGGTAAAGGTTGTATTAATTTCAAACCAACCGATGAATTGCCTATTGAGGATATTAAGTCTGTTGTTCGGCATGCTATTGAGTACCCTAAAACTATTTAGGGTATGGTTGGAAAGCGTATTATGCAGATTGTCCTATTGCGGCATGGAGAGCCACTGATTGATAAACAAGGTCGTATTACTGCGGCCCAATTTGGGCATTGGCTAAAACAGTATGATATGGCTGGGCTTAAGCCAAACAATCATATTCCGTCTGCAAGTTTTGAGATTGCTGCACAAAGTCAATGCATCGTTTGTAGTCACTTACCTCGTTCTATTGAGTCAGCTTATGGTTTAGGGCTGAAGACAATTCATCATCAAGATGCATTATTTAAAGAGTGCGAAATGCCGTATTGGAATAAAGCAGGGATAAGCTTGTCGAAAATGAACTGGTCCATTTTATTTCGCGTCTTACAGATCATAGGGCATTCACCACATGCAGAGTCACTGGCTGACATTCGGCACCGGGCGGATCAATGTGTGTCAGAGTTGATATCTCTAGCACAACAGCATAATAAAGTACTATTTGTTGGCCACGGTGCGATTATTTGGTTTATTCATCGCCGCTTAAAACGACTTGGTTGGTACTGCCCCAAAAAAGCCCCCCGGCATTATTGGCAGTTTGGTGTTTATCAGCCAACCCCATAAGATTCATCTTATTATCAACTGAACAAGTTATGCTGCTGCAGGTCATATCCATGATGCCTGACTAGGGGGCATATTTTATCGCTAATGAGAAAGGGAAGGGTTATGAGAAAATTAGACTATTTTGTTCGGGTAATAACATCTATTTGTTTTTTCAGTCTCAGTATGCCGCTATTGGCAAAAGACGTGGTGAGTGATCGCAGTATCGGTATGGAATTAGCGCGAGATATTGCAAATGAGACAATCATGGCTTGTCGTAAAGATGGCTACCATGTCAGTGCTGTTGTAGTAGATCGGTTTGGTTTACAGCGGGCAGCATTACGTGATGATTTGGCATCACGTTTTACCTTGGAGATAGCTGAGCGTAAAGCGAATATGACTGTGATGGCATGGGTAGACAGTGGACAGTTTCGACAAGCGCGAGCAGATATTCAGCAAGAACTGAATCATATTGATGGGCTTATTGTTATGGATGGCGGTATTAAAATTGTAGCCGGTGGATATAATTTAGGTGCTGTGGGGGTTAGCGGTGCACCAGGTGGCGAGAAAGATGCGGCTTGTGCTAAGAAGGCATTAGAAAAATTAGCCGAGCGAATTGAGTTTGCCATTGATGGCTAAATCATAGCGTGGGTGGTGTATGATGATTTGGCGAGTGGTTAAATGGAGTATGTTGTTATTAGTACTCGCATTATTGGCGTTTTTGCTATTGTATAAACCGGTACGTGTTTTTTATCCTCAGGCTAATGGCTTAACTTGCCCTAGCGAGATACTTTGTATTGATGATCTCAGCAGACTGGCAATGGCAAAACAGTTAGTTGAAACAGCAACGCAGACCATTAACACTCAGTTTGAACCGTTGTCTTTCACTCCCAAATTTATTTTTTGTTCCACACAAGCGTGTTTTGAATCATTTGGTTTTCGCCATGCGGCAGCACAAACCTTTGGTGATGTGGGGACCGTTGTCGGTCCCCGCGGTTGGCGTGATTACTATATACGACACGAATTAATTCATCAGTGGCAGGCCGATAAACTGGGTAATATGGGCGTGGTGACTGCACCTACATGGGTGATTGAAGGCATGGCGTATGCGTTAAGTGATGATCCACGCCAGACATTATCAGAACCCTGGCAATCACATCGCCAGCAATTTGAGCAATGGTATGACACCATTAATAAACAACATCTCGTTGTAGAGTTAAAACAGTTTACCCAGTGATATTATTGGCAAATGGGGCAAT
>CAZPAE010000070.1:0-6748 GCA_964584455.1 uncultured Thioalkalispiraceae bacterium | reverse complement strand
GGGATCTTTATTAAGTTTTAGGGTCCGAATCTCCATGCTGAGTGCATCGATTAACATGAGCTTACCAATAAGGGGTTCGCCAATATTCAGGAGTACTTTGATTGCTTCGATTGCCTGAATCGAACCCACTAAACCGGTAACTGGGGCTAAGATACCGTTCTCACTGCAACGTTGCTCTTCCTCTTCACCGTCTTTATATAAGCATTGATAGCAAGGGGTTGTCTTATCTTGATTAGGAAACACACTCACTTGTCCTTCAAAGCGAATAGCCGCACCGGATACGAGAGGTGTGTTATGTTGCACGCAAGCCTGGTTGACGGCAAAGCGAGTTGCAAAGTTATCACAACCATCAATCACCACATCAACTTGTGGTACTAGATCGTTAAGGTATTCGCTATTGAGTTTTTCACGAAAGCGAGTAATTTGAATCTCTGGGTTGAGTTGGTGCAAGGTATCGTAGGCAGAGTCTACTTTGGCTTTACCAAGGTCATCGCTGCGATGAATGATTTGTCGTTGCAAGTTAGAAAGCTCAACCTGATCATGGTCGGCAATTAGTAAGTGGCCAACACCGGCACTGGCTAAATACATAGCAATAGGTGAACCAAGGCCACCCATACCAATAATCAGTACACTGGCATCCAGCAAGGTTTGTTGCCCGAGTGCATCGATTTGCGGCAACATAATTTGACGGCTATAACGTAACAACTGATCATCATTCATGCGGATACCCTTCATTACTCACTGGCGGTTGTGCATAGGTGATACGGATGTGATCAGCCAAGTCGAAACGTTGATGGATGTTCTGATAGCCGGCTGATTCAAAGATCATTTTAACCTGTTCTGCCTGGTCATAACCATGTTCAAGCATCAACCAGCCATGTTGATTTAAATAGGGGGAAGCGTATTTGATGATATGGCGAATATCATCAAGTCCATCTTGGCCTGATGATAATGCGCGCTGTGGTTCAAATTGCACAGCACCTCTTTTAAGATGCGGATCACCTTGAGCGATATACGGTGGGTTGGAAACGATTAAATCAAATTTGGTGTTGTGATCAATCTTCTCAAACCAATGGCTCTGTAATAGCTGGATATTCAATTGTTCATAGGCATCAACATTTTGCTGTGCAACTTCGAGTGTTGCGGCATGAATATCAGTGGCAATAATATGCCAATGAGGACACGCTTTGGCTAAGGCAATCGCAATGGCGCCACTGCCTGTACCTAAATCAGCAACATTGAGATTTTGTGTTGTGGCAAAGAGATTTAATGCCGTTTCAACTAATAACTCCGTTTCAGGTCGGGGGATTAACGTATCCTCTGTGACGATCAGTTCCAAATCCCAGAAATATTTTTTACCGACTAAGTAAGCAACAGGGTAACCTGTTTGGCGGCGAGTAATAAGGTGCTCAATTTTCTCTAACTGAACTGGCTCAATGGTTTGGTCTGGTTCCGTAATAAACCGCGTTCGAGGAATATTTAATACATGGGCAATGAGTAACTCTGCGTCTAAGCGAGCACTTTCTGAATGTTGGCGAAGTGCTTCGATAGCATTTTGGTGTAACGCTTTTAACGTGGTGGTCACGCGTCCTCACCCATGCTGGCAAGTAAGTCTGCTTGGTGTTCGTGAATTAACGGCTCAATCACTTCATCTAGATTCCCTTCCATGACTTCATCTAATTTATATAAGGTGAGGTTGATGCGATGATCACTGACCCGCCCTTGGGGAAAGTTATAGGTGCGGATCCGTTCCGAACGATCACCACTACCCACAAGTAACTTACGTGTTAATGCTTGTTCGGCTTGTTGTTTCTCTTGCTGTTGATTTAACAAACGTGCTTGTAATAATGACATGGCGCGAGCGCGATTCTTATGTTGCGAACGTTCATCTTGACATTCAACCACAATGCCACTGGGTAAGTGGGTAATACGAATGGCCGAATCAGTTTTATTTACATGTTGTCCACCCGCACCGGAGGCACGGTAGGTATCAACTTTCAAGTCATTGGTATTGATATCGACCTCATCAATGTCATCAACTTCCGGCATGATGGCAACGGTACAGGCGGAGGTATGGATACGACCTTGGGATTCGGTTTCAGGCACCCGCTGTACCCGGTGACCACCAGACTCGAATTTTAATCGGGAATAAGCGCCTTGCCCTTCAATGCGAACAATAATTTCTTTATAGCCACCATGTTCGCCTTCGTGCTCACTCATGATTTCAATATTCCAACGCCGTTTTTCCGCATAACGTGCATACATACGATAGAGATCACCGGCAAAGATAGCAGCTTCATCACCACCGGTACCGGCACGTACTTCTAAGAAGATATTTTTATCATCATTGGGATCTTTCGGCAGCATGAGTAATTGTAGTTCTTGGCTGAGTGTTTCTTGACGCTGCTGTGCTTGCTTTAGCTCCTCATTGGCCAACTCATGCATGTCCGGATCATCTTCTTCTAACATGCTTTGTGCATCGTTAATGGCTTCGAGGGTTGTTTCATAATCCTGATAACAACTTACAATCGGACTTAATTGCGCGTGTTCTTGAGATAAAGTACGAAATTTATTTTGGTCACCAATCACACCCGGGTCAGACAGCAGTGCATTAATCTCTTCTAGGCGTTCAGATAGATTTTGTAATTTGTTACGTAATGACGCTTTCATGATAATCCTTTTATTGCACTGGTTCGCATTTTGGGCGGAATGATGACAACAATATAATAGACATATGAGTAACCGAATTCACGGAAATCGCAATGGGTAAGCGGTGTGAGTCGCTAATTTAGCGAGTCAGGATTAATGCCTAAAAGACGACAGGCACTATTTAAGATTTCTTGTTCACCGTGGTAGGCAGCGTGTTTCATTTGTACGCTAGGTTCGTGAATGAGTTTATTAGTGAGAACGCGGGCGAGTTCTTCGATGACCTGTTGCGGGTCTTTACCGGCAAGGAGTTGGCGCTTGGCTTGGACTAAACTGTCATTACGCAAGGTATATGCCTTTTCGCGATAACGACGAATTGAATCTACCGCGTCTAATGAACGTAACCAACCCATAAAATGTTCTACTTGTGTTGCAATAATATCTTCGGCCTGAAAAGCGGCTTCTTGCCGAGACTTACGGTTTTCCTCAATGACTTCATGTAAGTCGTCCACAGTATACAAATAGATGTCGTTGAGATCACCTACCTCAGGCTCGATATCTCGTGGTACGGCGATATCCACCATCAACATAGGACGGTGTTTGCGCTGCTTGGTGACGCTTTCGATCATCCCTTTACCTATCAAAGGGAGCGGGCTAGCGGTGGAACTAATAACAATATCGACTTCGGGTAATCGCTTAGGAATATCTTTTAAAACAATGCCTTCGGCTGAAAATAGCTTGCCCAGTTCCATCGCGCGGGCAACCGTGCGGTTAGCCACAATCATGTTGGAGACGTTGTTCTCACGTAGATGGCGGGCGACTAATTCGATGGTTTCCCCAGCACCAATCAACATGACTTTATGTTGCGCTAAATCAGAAAAAATCTGTTTAGCCAGGCTCACGGCAGCGAAAGCCACCGAAACCGGGCTGGCTCCAATGGCCGTGTCGGTTCGCACCTGCTTCGCTACGGCGAAGGTATGCTGAAATAGCCGATTTAGCTGTGAGCCAATGGACCCAGCAGCATTAGCCGTCATATAGGCTTCTTTGATTTGGCCCAAGATCTGGGGCTCGCCTAGCACCAGTGAATCTAGTCCGCTGGCGACACGCAAAATGTGGGAAACGGCTTCGTTATCAGAGTAGGCATATATATAAGGTGAAATAGCCTCAATAGGCAGCTGGTGGTATTCGCTAAACCACTGCAAAATATCATCATTAGCAGGGAAATCCAGCCCGCAATAAACCTCAGTACGATTACAGGTAGAGAGGATAACTGCTTCTTTTATCGGGGATTTTTCCACTAATTGATGTAAGGCATCCGGCACTTTATCCGGCGCAAACGCGACCTTCTCCCGGATATCAACCGGGGCGGTTTTGTGGTTAATGCCGAAAGCAATCAGTGTCATCAAAATTACCGGATTTCTGGCTTAAAACATGCTAAGTTCTGAGAACATAAATCAGTATCTATTGACTAAATTATACAAGGTATTTAGCCGAATAGTTGTATATGATTGAGAGATATAGTGATTTTGATATGCCAAAACTGATGATGAAATTACCCCTCTGGACCCGATTTTTGCCCATTTTCCTGCTTGCGGCGTGTAGCAGTGCGCCAAAATCCACCGAACCGATGGTGCAGGCAGATGAACAACCAGCAGCAACCCCGAAAGCGATAACCAAGCCGACACCTCCAGTAGCGGCCGAGCCAGATACGAACCTTAGTCCTGAAATACTGTTTCGCTTGATGTTAGCCGAGGTAGCAGGGCAGCGTGGTCATATTTCCGTCGCAGTGCAGCAATACCTCGAAGCGGCGAAGATTTCCAACGATCCTAAAGTAATTGAACGGGCCACCCGTATTGCGGTGTATGCCCGGGACAGCGAACGTGCTATGCAGGCGGCCAAGTTGTGGGTCGCAGTGAGTCCAGACAGCATTGAGGCCCATCAGGTAGCGGCGGCCATGTATGTTCGCCAAGGGGATACCCAACAGGCACATCATCACCTAGAGAAAGTCATCACCCTAAGCGAAGGTAACCGCAATACGTTCTTATTAATTACCTCGCTACTGAGCAAAGAACGTGATAAGCAAGTTGCTCTGAACGTGATGGAGCAAATAGTGGCTACCCGACAAGACAATCCGGAGGCGCTGTATGCTTACAGCCAGTTAGCGGTATTAGTCGGTGATTTAACCAAAGCCCAGCTATCCATTGCGAAAGTCATCGAGCTGCGTCCTGATTGGGCCGATGCGCATATCTTGCAAGCGAACACCTTATTTCGACAAGGCAAAAAAGTACAAGCGTTGCAGCAGTTAAAAAGCACGGTTGCGGAGTATCCTAAAAATATTGCGCTACGTGATTATTATGCCCGCCGTTTGGTGGATGAAAAGCGCTACGATGAAGCACAACAAGAGTTTGAGAAGCTGCTGGATGTGGCACCTGATAATGCTGATGCGATTTATGCTTTGGGCCTATTAGCCTTACAGACCAACGACTACGATGATGCCAATACCATGTTCGAGCGCTTGGTTGAGACCAAGCAACACACCAGTGAAGCCAGTTATTACCTGGGGCAGATTGCTGAACAGCAAGGCAAGAGCGATGTTGCCATCAAGTGGTACAACAATGTTCGGGCAGGCCAGTATCGCGATGATGCACAAATTAGAATTGCCTTAATTGAAGTGCGCCAGGGTGAGGTGGACAAGGCACGCCAACGCATCCGAGCCATACCGGCTAAAACCGTGAAACAGCAGCAGCGGTTATTATTGGCAGAAGGCGAAATACTGCGTGAAGCAAAACAATATCAAACGGCCTATGAGCTTTATACTAGTGGTTTGAAAAAGTTACCGGATAACCCTGATTTACTCTATGCACGTGCGTTGACCGCGGAAAAAATCGAGCTGATTGAGGTGACATTTAGTGATCTGGAAAGAATTATCCAGCTAGAACCTGATAATGCTCAGGCACTGAATGCATTAGGTTATACCCTGGTTGATCGCACTAACCGCATCAAAGAAGGGATGACGCATATCCAAAAAGCCTATCAGCTGCAGCCCGATGATGCCGCGATATTAGATAGCTTAGGTTGGGCGCACTATCGTTTAGGCGAGCATACTGAAGCACTAAAATATTTACGCATGGCATTTGATAAAATCAAAGACGCTGAAATTGCCGCACACCTAGGTGAAGTCCTATGGGTGATGGGTGACCAAGACCAAGCGCGAGATGTTTGGGATGCCGCATTGCGAGAAACCCCTTCACATAAATTATTACTCGATGTCATCAAACGTTTTACTGAATAAATACCTTTATCTTGTCGTGCTAGTGGGAATAGTGAGTGGTTGCTCACTTCCTGTGGAGCCGCCTGTGGCAAACCCCCAGCAAACTTGGCAAGATCGTAAAATCACCCTGTCTGAAATCGATCACTGGCATTTATCTGGGCGCGTTGCGGTTACCCAAGGCGATGAAGCCTGGAGTCTGAGCCTCGATTGGCAACAACAGGGCGATGATTATCGTATTCAATTGCACGGTTTGTTTGGCGCTGGGCGGGTACAGCTAGTAGGCAATGCCGATGGGGTGTTACTGAAAGACTCCGATGACCAGGTTTTTTATGCCGATACACCCGAGGCATTGCTACTACAGCAAACCGGGGTGCATATGCCCGTGGCAGGATTACGCTATTGGGTTCGGGGCTTAGTCAGCCCGACTCAAGCCACACAACCGGATTTGGATCCACAGGGGCGATTAGCTTATCTTGAAGATGCCCAATGGCAGGTGAAGTTTCGTCGTTATATGCAAGTCAGTGGGTTAGATTTACCGGCAAAAGTCTTCATCAAAAAACCGGCAACCCAAATTGATGTGCGGCTTGTGGTGGATGAATGGCAGTTAGGCACCCAGTAAACATAACCAATAAAAAACATATCTTGTGAGCACAATAACCCATTGGCCAGCACCGGCTAAGCTAAATCTGTTTTTGCACATTACGAGCCGCCGAGCGGATGGCAAACACAATCTGCAGACAGTGTTTCAATTCTTAGATTATGCGGATCAACTTCGTTTCGAGGTGGATGAGAGCGGGGTGATTGCACAGGATTATTTGCTCGAAGGCGTCG
>CAZPAE010000069.1:0-8942 GCA_964584455.1 uncultured Thioalkalispiraceae bacterium | reverse complement strand
TATCTTTTTTGCCGTTACGGAATTTAATCCGCCATGCAATCACACCTTTTTCCTCATCGCGGCGTACACGGACTGAGTGGCCTAGTGGCGCAAAGTCGGCATAACCACGTACATCAATAGCATGGTGAGGGCAGGCTTTTACGCAAGAGTAGCATTCCCAACACATGTTAGGTTCGATGTTGTATGCACGTCGGGTGACTTTATCAATATGCATGATGTCTGAAGGGCAAATATCTACACAATGTCCGCAGCCATCACAGCGAGTCATATATACAAATGTAGGCATAATATATTCCTCTTTCTTTTATTCAGTTAATTCGGTTTTATTAGTAATGGCGTGGCGCTTCACGTTTGATACCAAGCCCCATATAAGCTGGGTTTTTGCCCATATACTCTGGAATATCTGGATACTTTTTCTGTACCGCAGGATCCGTCAAATCATACTCATCAGGCATGTTCTCTCTTGAACCATCCGCCTTAATGCAACGCTTTTGATAAGCCGCAGCAGGCTTGAAGAACATGTGAGCAAATTTAGACCAAAAGACGGTGCTAAATAGGATAGTGCTACTTAGGATGAACAGAGCAAAGAACACCATGTTAAGTGTGCCGCCACTTGCCAAGGTTCCTGACCATAGTAGCGCGAAAGTCGCTGTACTGATTAAACCAACGATGAAAATATCACCACGGCCATTGAAGTTGTACCACTTAACCCCTTCCGATGCGACGTCAACACGGATAAAGAACCAGAACCAGTAACCACCTAAGCAAAGCATGGCAGCACCAAGATGCCATAACATCGGTAAGTAGTCAGGTGCAGCACTGGCTGCTGTTGGATAAGCAAAAATGAGTATGACGGTAGTAGCAACAAAGATTACAAAACCATACATCGTCAATAAATGCGATAGCCTGCGTCGTACGCTAGCAAACTCTGATGAAGTCAACACTTCATTGGCAACGGTCTTAATCGCTAGTGAGGTTTTCTCACCACCGCCTAAAGATCGCTTGGCATTGCGCTGTGCTTTTTGACCATTCTCAAAAAAGTACTTTGCGCTTTTCTTATGCATAACGTCTAGTAATGTGCCGATGAATACGAGTGCAAACATCAGAACAATATAGCCTTGCATAACCATGGTAGGTATGAACGTGGAAAGTTCAGTAAATGGATTGTTGGTAATCATTACAGCTAATCCCTCAGGTATTTATTAAAATAGATGTTGGACGCGATTGTTAATCATTATCTCGGGTATTACAACTTACCGAATTCTTGCTATAGATAAATTCAGCTAATAGTCATAATGTGTTGCTAATGGGGCGATATCATAGCCTCGCCTATCTGCGAGGACTAATAAATATAATCAATGATCGATGAGTATAATTTAGTGAATGCTAATATTCTATAATGGCAATAATGATTCTCATTATTGATTGTGCGGGGATGGACTCTAGTACGAATATCCTTAGTGTTTTTAGCGCAACAAACTGAACCCGTCAAAGCGATTAGGGCACCAATGACATCAACAAACCTATAAGACAGGCCAACACCAACCTCTCAACTCGCCACTGGTATTCCTTCCAAGACATAAAGCACAAAATACTATTTGATAGCACTTGGCTCCGGTAACGTATTGATCGCTATCTACTTTCAAATGTTAATACGATGTCTTGGTCGCGTGGGCTGTTAGGATAATCGAGACCGGCTATGGGATAGGTCACCTCTTCTTGCTGGTGATACTTATATAAATCCTTACGTAAGAATGTCATTTCAACCGCGATGGGATCACCCTTGTCATCCACATTGGTCTTAACATTATTGGCATGGATATGGACTAGCTCGTAGTTATTTGACTGACTAATAAAGTCGGTAATTCGATTTCGGTGTACATCAATATCATGCAACTCAATGGCAAAGCCGACTATTCTATCTACATGGTTATTTAACTGATCGATAACGCGATACTCTGCCCCTTCGATATCTATTTTAAAAAACACATTATTTTTGTCTTGGTAGGCCTGCATGATGCCATCAATAGAGGTCTGTCCGGGAATATCATAGCCAACCATGACTTTATGATGTGTCGCATTTTTACCGTTAAAAAACGTCTTATAAGAAAAGTATCGAAACATCTCTATAAACTTTTTCGGTTTCAATTTTCTTAAGAGTAAAAAATGAGCAAAATCTTTCTTAAACCGTCGGCGCCAGAATTTTGCATTGACGGTATGGTCATAACAAACCACCTCACAATGACTGCGTTTTTTGTAGTCGACCTCAAAACGCCAGTCATCATTCACACCTAAGCCAACTAATAGCTTGGTCTTCGCCAATAGAATTTCGGGGATGACATATCCACCATCTTCATTTGGCCCAATTCTAATGAGTCCAGACGCATTTTTTGGTTTCCACGAGGCAGGTAACATAATGTTTTCTCAATATTTTGTTTAGTTTGAAATATATCACGGACAACATTTAACAAGCTAATGAAACCGAAATACGTAGAACCTTACGGCTTAAAGCCCATTTCTTCATTGGTTAGAATAAATACAGAAAAATTTGTATAGAAATATCTCGTTTTAATTAAACAAAATCTTGAGAAACAAGAAGAAGTTGAGAAAACTAATGTCAAAACCTAGATAAACGGATCATGGAAAGTGGGTATGCAAAAAACTTCGAACTCACCGCGAGAAATGTACTTAACTATTTATTATGCTTAGAACTCGAGGCCGCATAACTCATCAACACAACGGCACTGCCCAAACACAACCACGATAAAACATCCCATCCATGATCACCGATCAATGCCGAAACCAGTCCTATCAAACAAATACTGTTTATCACCAATGGCCAACGATAAATACGCCAGGTGGACTGTCGAGTCATTCTGTTACCTCGGCAACAGAATAGGCTTCCAATTCTGCTAACTGTTTTTCTATGGGTTTATTACGCCGCGCCAACCAAAGATATAAGCCTGACCACAGTACAATAATCGCTGCAATGTCCAATAAGGCCCAAATTATTTTCAACGGTAACTCACCATAGTCGCCGAAATGCAGTGGCACAGAAAGATTCACGACGGTTAAGTACCAAGGTGTTTTTTCTATCGTCGTTACCTCACCAGTTTGTGCATCTACCATGGCGATAGTAATCAGCCGTTCAGTCAGCGGTGTATCACCACGTAAGGCTACGGTGTAATGATGCGGTGTAGCATAAGGGCTACCAGGCCAAGAGATAAAAGCAATATTGGCATCAGGCACTTGTGTAAAAACAGACGCGCGCACGACATCGGGTGAAACTGGTACAGCTGGGGGTTCAGCATCTTTATAGGGCGCAGCAATCGCAGCTAACTGATCCTGCTGCCAGATAGCGGTAATAGGGGTAATCAAAGTCAGAATCACACCGGTAAGTCCTACGACACTGACCCAAATCATCGTGACAATGCCGGTCATATTATGCATATCTAACCACTTAATGCGTTTACTACGACGTTTGCGTACCGTGGCAAAAGGAAGTCGACGCATAAACGGCGCATAAACCACCACACCGGATATAACGGACACCATAAACACCAAGCCCATGAAACCGAGAAATAAAGTACCGGGTAAGCCCATTAACATACTAGCGTGCAAGTCTAATAAGAAATACATCACACCTTCATTGGGCGGTGGTTCCGCGACGCGCTCCCCTGTGCGCGTATCAAACGGAACAAAGTGCACATCTCCTTCCCCGGCCTGCATAGTCGGGCCGAGCACCGCCCTGACCATAGGCTTGTCTTCATCCCAGGTCAGGAACATCAATGTCCAATCGGGTTTTTCTGCTTTTGCTATACGCACCATTTGTTCGAGGCTAGCCTGCGATGGCTTGGCCCCAACTTCGGATAACTCGGGTGCACGGGTTAACGCATCGATCTCATCATGAAAAATTAACGGTAACCCGGTAATGCATAGCATCAGTAAGAAAACCGTACAGATAAGACTGGTCCACTTGTGTGCCAGATACCAGTACTTAATGTTTTTTCTAGATAGCGCCATGATGTTATGCTCCTAGAAACGGTACTCAATATCCGCTGCGATCGTGTGCGATTTCAACAAGGTTGCTACGAGTGCAGCTGGTATGGCCATAACACTTAGCGCTGTATCTCGCAACGAAGAGCTAGCTTTCTGCCCGACCACCATCACCACGAAAGCCGTTTGCGCATAACTCAGCGACATAATAGTGGCCATTAACGTTGGCACACCGACAGCCAATAGTACTTTTTTCATTAAACCCAGCCTAAACACCGAACCGAGCCAGTTTTCGCCCAGCTCATACTTGTAAATGATTCTCATTAATTGTACTGTTATTGATGAAATCGACTACTCCGAAACGGTCTCGGACCAATCCAAAACGGCAAAGCTAATCTCAGCTATGGGAAATTGGGCTAATCATCGTGATGCCTTATTTAACCGGATCCCTTCATGGGGAGCCGGACCAAACGTGTTGGTCTCTAGTGCGTCTGGCTCGGTAGTGATCACTCACTCCCGCTTTGATGCCTTTGAGGGTGAAGGCCATGCGCAGCCCTATACCTTTCTTGGTTTATGCATGGCCGGTGGCGGGCGAACACAAAAGAAAAGCGATTTCGGGCAACTGGATGATGTGTGGCAACCAGGTAGAGTAGGCTTAGCCTTGCCTGGCGCTGCGCAGGGGTTTTCACCATCCATGGATATGCTCCTTATCGCTTTTGACCTCAATGATGTACCCGCATGCCATGGAAAAAAACTCCATGCTGAGGATTTGCATGTGGCCGCCACTCAACTATTCGATGATCAGCTCGTGTCATCTGTTTTAATTGCCTTGCTACGTGACGCCGAAGCCCACGGTGCAGCCTCAGCCTTCTTCGAGCATGGTCTTTCCCTCGCATTACACCGGCTAGCAACACGAACAAACACCAATGCGTGCCTTCCACATCACTACCGATTTAACCAGAGCCGATTAACTGGCATCGTTGACCTTATCGAAGCACGGTTGGATGAGGACCTAAGAGTAAAAGAGCTAGCAAGTAGCTTAGGCATTGGCACAAGAACATTCACTCGCATGTTTAAACACGAGACTGGCTTCACACCTTATCGATACCTAACGATAAGACGCATGGAGCGGGCAAAAACACTATTAAAATCCAATAGCTCTGTGACAGACACCGCCAGCGCTGTTGGCTACGCTAATCCAGCAAAATTTGCCGCTGCCTTTCGCCGCTGGGTGGGTATGGCACCCTCTGAGTGGAAAGACAAAGCCCTAATGTAGCACACGCCATATAAGCTTTTAGTCTAAAAACCAACAAGCTGTTTCAACTAATGGAGCGTAACCAACTCTGGTCTGTGCTCCAAATCTTGCGGTTTCTTAATATTCCAGACTAAACCAATTTTTTTCAATGCCATTAACACCCACCAACCGGGATCAGATTGGTTTTTCTGTATCCCTAACAATGCCGAACTGGGGAATGCATGATGGTTGTTATGCCAACATTCCCCCATGGTAATGAAACCGCAGAACTTGATATTAAAACCTTGCACGGCTGCGCCTTCCACATGCCAGTCTCGATGACCTGTATTATGCGCAAAATAGCCAATCAACCAGTGGCCTGTAACGGATACTGCCACACGTAAACACACGCCCCACATTACCCATTCATAACCACCCAACGCAAACAACATTAGCGCCACAGGTAACTGTTGCCACATCCAAGTGCGTTCCAAAAACTGATAAAACTTATCTTCACCAATTGACTGCGCTGGATGAAATGAAGGTGGGTGTAGTAATTGAATATCACAGTGCAGTTGCCAGAAACCATCTTTCAACATTGATGACTTATGCCCAAAATAAGCATGACATCGTTTTTGCCGTTGTGCCCAATCCCGAATATCATGTGTATACATCATGCCATAAGGGCCAGCCAAACCGACCAATACACCAAAATAGACAAACAAGTATTCTATCCATTTCGGGCACTCATAGCTTTGATGAATAAACCGGCGATGCATCCCCAAGGAGTGACCTAAACACAATGTAATGATAGATGTAATAAGAAACACCATTAGGTTTTCAATTGACGAAGTCGTAACAACACCGTAAACACCAACGCCAGTCATCAGTGTTACCCAAAGAGATTTTTTCCATATCCATTTCACTTGTCCTTGATAAGCATTGGTTCCAGTGCGACTTATCACTCTCGGGTTATCGTAGCAGGATTGTTCTTTGTTAGTGTGATTCACGGGCAACGACCTCCTTAATAATAAAACCAGCGGCTTGAGTGACGGCATATTCCATTAATGGTGCGAAATACCAATAAGGATCTAACTTACGTTCATATGAAATGTTTAATGTCACTTGAGTCTGGTTATCATTCATTTCTTTAAAGGTTACTTGTGTCCCCTTCAGCTCCATATAAGTTGATAAATAACTGGTATCTTCAACAAAGCTTGTTTCAATGTTATTAGGCTCTACCTTCGATAACTTCACTAAGATATGCCCTTCATGCAGATTAGTAACAAACCAACGGTAATAGCGAAGATCCACTTTGTGGATATCTCCCTCATTTAAGGTTCCCGCCGTCACTTGATGTGGCATGGGGAAAATTTTTAGAATGGCAGGCCGTGATTTCTGTAACGCCATGGGCTTGAGTAAATTAGACCGAACTTGCTCCACACTGCCTTGCACAATTCGCTGCACAGATACTTCCGCATCTCTTTGGTATTCAAACGCTGGAAATACGCCTTCAAAACTTGAAACAACAATAAAAAGAGGAAGCAGATGTAAGCTAAGCGTATTTCGTTTCTTATTGATGGAAGCCCGAATCCATGAATCAAAAGCAAACATGATTAACACTACTAACATGTAGATAGGTGCAAAAAATATCATGCAGATATAACCTTCTTTTAACACCAAAGAACCGGTTAAAAAAATGATATTTGCGTCTAGAAAACGGAATAGATATCGCCCGCGTTTTTCATTGTCATCATAGGGAAAGCGCGTCACAAGCAAGGAAACCACCACGAGAAAAGACACGCCCACATACAGTAATGATGTGCTGCCATATGGTCCCTCGATTAAGAAATAAACCACAAGTGCAAATAGAATTGTCGCAACGATATTGAACAGTACACGTGACTTACAATAAAAATTAAGTTTAAACATGTTAATCGCCCTCATCTAATGCCAAAACTCATCAAGACTGTAAAATCGGTTTTTCAGCGATAAAAAAGGCCAAACAACCGATCACTTTTACTTCACAATGATGGAATCGTTTTTTAAGTTCTTGGAGTAAGGATGAGGGCGAGTCATTTTCATTGTTTAAAATTTTCAGCCATCGTAATAGCTTAAACATCATGAAACTTCGCCAGGTATTGCGAACCCCCTTATTAACCAAGGTATAGCCGTAAACTTTAGTATTTGGTTTGACTAGGGATTGAATAGCATCAAAAACCGTTGCCTTGTCTTGCATCTCGCCAGGCAAGCAATGTAATAACCCACAGATGGCTATCGAATCAAAATGCTGAGTTCCAATGTCGATGGGAAAATAAGCATTACGCTTATATGTTTCGGGCTTAAACCGAGCTAAGCGACTTGATGCATAATGCAAACAATTTTCCTGCAAATCGATTAACGCTATTCGAGACTGGCTTGGATCAAGTTGGCTTTTATCTAAACAATACCCCGTACCTACGCCTATTTCAGCATGGTTACACGTGACATTGTTGTTATACAGTTCGACATAATGGCCAGCCTCGCAACGCCATATGAACTTGCCAAACCACTTGAGTGCCACTTGGTCGTAGGCAGGCAGCAATAATTTGGGGTAAATGCGGATACCGTTTTTAAAATTGTGTTGTTTTTTCATCTTTCCATCCTGGGTGATTAGCCATGCAGGACAGATTAGGGGTTGCAGACGGCCGTAGCCTCCGGATTGATAAGTCACTTACAAAAATATTTTTTATTGTTTTAAAACAATGACTTAAATGGTTCCTGAATGATAAAAGAGGAATACAAACGTGCTACTCGGCTAACTTGAAAGGGATTTTCGATACTCCCCAGGGGATTGGCCGGTAATGTCTTTGAACGCGGCATAAAAATTAGACTGGGACTTAAAGCCGGTCTCCATGCTGATCGCCAAAATCGAGGTATCGGACTCTGCAGTTAACCGTTTCTTAGCTTCATCCACACGCAGTTCGCGTATATAGCGCGAAAAACTCACCCCAAAATGCACATTGATCAGTTCAGAAAGCTGATGGCTTGATAGGCCCATTTCTTCTGCCGTCATGGCGAGATTGAGGTTTTCATTTTGGAAAAGCTTGTTCACTTTCATTAACTCATCGAGTTTTTGTAAACAAGCATCGATATTGACCTCTTTTAGGGTGGAGGCGGCATAACTCAAGGTTGCGACAGCGGCTATTTCATTGAGTAAATCTGGAAATATCAGCAACGCCAGCACCACTAGAATAAACGCCAAAGCGATACTGTTGGCGTAAAAAACATAGAAATAAGCATTATCTAGATAAGGTACGGCAATACCAAAGATTAATACCAGCAATGCAATCACGCTAAACAACCCAAAAAAGAATATTTCGAATTTGAAACGTTTACGTTGTGTTCTGAGATGATAAATGAGGTTCGCAAACCAAAAGCTATACCCTGTTCCTACCAGGAAAATTAGTGCAATGGACAACTCATATCGCGATATAAAATTAAGCAGTAACGGGGTTAAATTCACCAGTAGTAATGGTGACAAACGCGCACCGGGCAACAAAATCGCCCGACTGAAAAAGTAAAACATGGGTGGCACTAAAAACAACCAGAACCGATACTCCGGCAATAAAAACAAATCAATGTCTGTTAAAAAAAACTGTAAATGCCAATATTGAAGCGCAGACAAACCGAATAGTAATAACGCCCCTGAGCTGAGTGCATACCAGGATTT
>CAZPAE010000068.1:0-8943 GCA_964584455.1 uncultured Thioalkalispiraceae bacterium | reverse complement strand
CTCAACTTACGCACCGAATATGAGGTGTTTGTTGATGGGACCGTGTTACGGGTCACCGAAGCGGCGGGCACTGATGCCGCGCAAGTGACGGAATACCGTTATGATGCCTTGAATCGGCGCACTCATGAAATTGTCGACCCCGACGGCTTGGCCATTACCACCCGGTATTACTATGATGATAACGGCAATGTGATTACCAAGACCTCTGGCGAAGGTAGTGCGCAACCCTTAACAACCCGGTATGTGTATGACAGTCGCGACCGACAAATCTGGCAAATCAATGCCGCCGGGGAGCTGAGCCAAACGGTCTACAATGCCAATGACCAAGTCATTCGCAGCATTGCTTATAGCGATGCCATTGATGTGAGTGCGTTAGGCTCTCTCACCACACCAGTCACCGAAACCGCGATTCTTAACTTGCTTGATCCCAATGGTAATCGGGATGCGAGCGACGATCGAGTTGAACGCATTATTTACAACAACCGCAATCAAATTGCATACCGGATTGATGCGCGCGGTGCACTGACTTATTACCGACGGGATAACAATGGCAACGTGTTTGACACATGGCAGATTGCCACGTTAATGACCGCCGAACAGCTGGCGCAAGTGGATGCCACACCCACACGTAGTACGGTCCATAACATGATGATCTTTGATCGGGACGACAGTCATCCGGATGCCAGCAATGATCGCCATACCTTTGCCGTGTACGACAAGAATAACCGCGTCACCCATCGCATTGATGAGCGCAACCAGGTCACCGAATACCTGTACGATGCCATGGGGCAAGTGGTGCAAACCATTGCCCATCCCACCCCGGTGACCAGTGATTTAGCTGCTTATAGCGCGAGTGTGATGTCAGATCAGGTACGGGCTCATACTCAAACCATCAGCAGCGATGCGCGGATTACCCGCTATGCCTATGATGCCGCCGGTCGACAAACCTTTGAAATCGATGCCTTAGGCTATGTGACGGAGTATCAATACGATGCCAATGGCCGTATCACCGATACCATCCGCTATGCCGATGCCATTGCTATGCAAAACAACATCACCGCTAACAGTGATAGTTATTATGTGTTTTTACCAAACTCATTAACGATTGAAAATAGTCCTGGTGGTGCTTCTTTGGTATTCAATAATCTTGCTGGTTTTGGTGATACAACCCCATCACTAATTGCTGTTGAGATGTATGATTTAGCCGGTAACCCCACCTGGGCAACGTTTGTTCCTCTGCGTTTTGGCCCAGGATTAGGGGACAATGTGTATCAACTTGATCCGGCGACTAATTGGGCTGGTGAGGTGAATTTGGTACTCAGTGCAGGGGCTACTCTGAATGAAGGGGTGTATTCGGTTGAGGTGAAGCTATCGGATATTATTTCAGAGAATATGGATGCAGCACGTGCCAACATCCTAGAACATGGTTATGGCTATGTAGGTGATGGCGATCCTACTTGGGAACGCACACTGCATTTGCAAATGACCGTCGATGCCGCCGGGAATATCACCCGTGTGACCCATCAACCTACGGTGGAAGAAATTCGTGAACAACTGGCTACAGCGAACAGTCAAAATCAACACACCCAAACCGTATACGATGCTGCCGGTCGTGCACGCTATAGCGTGGATGCCGCTGGCTATGTCACCCAAACTGATTATGATGAGCAAGGCCGGGCCGTCTTAACCACACGCCATCATGATGCCATTGATCCCAATACCGATGTGGTTACTGAAAGTGATGTGGTGAGTGCATTAGCCAACCGCACGACAGTGGATACCACAAAGGATCAAGTGACCCGTTATGCCTATGATGATGCCGATCGACTAACCTATGTAGTTGATGCCTTAGGTTATGTGACGCAAACTAGCTATGATGCCTTAGGTCGCGTTGAGTTGACGACCCGTTATTTTGATCCTGTTGTGGCAGGTGTAACGGCCATGACCGAAGCGGATGTGCAGTCAGCACTAAATAGCCGGACTAATGTTCATGCCGATAAAGATCAGCAGACCTATTATGTTTATGATGAACATCGTTTGGTGACTAAAACCCGTGCCTATCAGTCAGAGGCTGAATACAGCGAGCACTATAGTTATGATGCGTTAGGTAATCTGATTCGACAACAAGATGGCAATGGTCATTACACTTACTTTGGTTATGATACGGTAGGGAAAGTAACACGTTATATTGATGCCGAAGGCTATGTGGTCGACACCACCTATAATGAATTTGGTGAGGTGGAAACAGAATATACCTGGATGAATCCATTAAATCTGGCAGGTATTAGCGATCCTAACTTTGCCGCTACCACAGCCGATCCGCAAATAGATTCTGATCCCGACACCGGGGATCGCACGGTGGGCTATACTTATTACCAAAATGGGTTATTGGAAACCGAAGTTGATCCTTATGGTACTATCACCCGTTATCAGTATGACGCATTCAATAATGCGACGGATGTCATTCAAGCCGAAGGCTTAAGCGAGCAACGGACGACTCATCGAGTATTTGATGCACGTAACCAATTAGTTGAAGAGACGGTTGGTTATAATACAGCAGAGGCAGCTACTACTCGCTACGAATATGACGCGTTTAGTAATACAGTAAATATTATTCAAGCGCCAGGTCTGGATGAACAGCGTATTACACACCAGCTATTTGATGCACGCAATCAGCTTATTCAACAAACCTTAGCTTATGGCACGCAAGATGCGGCAACGACTACATTCGAATACGATGCCTATGGTAATCAAATTAGTATTATCGATCCGCGCGGATATGAGGCGACACAGACTAATACTGATTGGGCGCAGGCCGAGCGTACCCGTCTATTGGGTGCTGCGTTTGCGGAATTAAGTAGTATTGGTCAAACTGAAGTCGATACTATTTTAGCAGCCTATACTACACAGCAAACCTTTGATACCTTAAACCGTAAAACCAGTGTTATCGATCCATTAGGCGGAGTAACAGCGACCGAATACGATAGCTTTAATAATATTGTTAAAGCGACTGATCCTAATGGAAATAGTGAGTACTACTACTACGACGCTAATAATCGTATGATTTTAAAAGTGGATGCCGAAGGGTATGTCACCGAAAATGAATATGATGCTTATGGCAATGTTTTACGCACAACAAAGCACAGTGAATCGATCAATGTGAGTCAGAATGTCATTACGGTTCGTGTTTCTGCTAATGCCTATACGGAAAATCCACAATACACATTGTATGCCGATGGCCAGATGATAGAGCAAGGCACCATTAGCTGGAATGCGTCGAGTAGCGCAGATGGTCAGTTACATATCATCACCGCGACAGTCAATGGTGATATACCAGACAATATTGTTGTTAGTTTTGATGAAGCAACTACATCAGTACCTGATGATCAAAAGCCCCAAGTGGATTGGGTAGAAGTGAATGGCGAAAGGATCGACGCAAGCGATATTAGAACCAACCATAGTGAACCTGATTACACAACCCCGGTTGCCATTGGTTATGTGAGTGAAGATTTTGTTGGTGTCGGTGATATAAACAACGATGGATATTTAGATCAGGTTACTCGATATGGTGCTATTCGTATTAATGATGGATTAGGAAACTTGGTTACAGTCGGTTCGGTTAATAGTAATGGACTAAGTCTTGGTTTAACCAGTATGGCCATTGCACTAGGTGATATAAATGGTGATGGGTATCTGGATGTAGTTGTTGCGAATAGGGAAAGATACGATAACGCCATCTATTTTAATGATCAAACCGGTCGTTTCAGTGGACCTGGCGTATCGATTAGCGGGGGGGCACATAATAGTTATCATATTCAACTAGGTCATATCAATCAGGATGATGACTTGGATATTGTCATTACCAGCCACTATGCAGGGATTGATGTACTTTCCAGCGATGGTTCCGGCGGATTCTTCAGAGATACACATCAAATTGGCAGTTATAGTTACTCAACTATTCTAAAAGATCTGAATGGGGATAATCGCGCAGATTTGATCAATATTAGTACACTACCCGGTGCCGGTAATACGATTGCGTTTAATGATGGTACTGGTCGACTCATTGATTCAGGGCAGTCTATCGTTGCTGCCAATACCTCTTCTATTCTTGCAGATGATATTGATGGTGATAGCGATATTGATTTAATCGTATATTCAGCATCAGGAACGGATATCTATACTAATGATGGCACAGGTGTTTTTACTGTCACAGATAAAGCAGCACCGTCGGATCAAGGGCGCCTATATGATGTTAACGGTGATGGATATAAAGACTTAGTTGTTAATAACCAAGCTTACATTAATGATGGTACCGGTGATTTCTCTGGTAACCCACAAATTGTTAGCTCAGCGAATTTAACTGCTGCATCTATTTCAGCGGGAGTGCTAAACAATATTGATCAAAATACTTCAACCGACACCATTAAAAATATACTTCGTCAAATTACGCCAACACTGGCATTAGATAATATTATTACCACAACGACTTATAATAAGAATAACCAAGTTGAGCAGATTGTGGATGCAGAAGGTAATATCGAAACCTGGACTTATGATGCTAGAGGTAACATTACATCACATACCAGTAAAAACGGTTATGCACTTGTCTCCTCAGCAGCAAATTATTATGCGGATAAACGAGAAAGCTTAGGGTTTTCCAGAAACATTGTGGCGGCAGAACGTGATGCCTTATTAGCCTTATACACCACGACGTTTGAGTATGACAAAAATGATAATTTAGAATACGAGCGCACCACCTATGTCAAGAATAATGCAACACAAGACCGCGTTAATTTAGTCAACCATAATACCTATGATGCCCTAGGGCAATTGGTGTCCATGGTGGAGGCTGAAGGCTTACCGGAAAGTCGTACCACAAACTATACTTACGATGCATTAGGCAGATTAACACAGACAGAACTCGAAGGTGTTCAGGTTGTTGATGTGGCTAACCCTGATGCGAGTCCTGTTCTCTCATCTGCCATTAGCACTAAAACCTATGATGCGGTTGGGAATGTAATCTCTGAGACCGATGCGAATAATCATACTAGTTACCATTTTTATAATGAACTAAACCAACGAATCGGTACTTTGGATGCCGCAGGGTTCTATCATCTGGCAGAATATGATGCGGCTGGTAATGTGACTTCAAAGGTTACTTATAGTGAAAAAGTAAATAGTTGGAGTCAGTATCAAGGTACCCCCTTTAATCCGGCAAATAATATGCCACCGGTTATTCCCACCAATGAAGCATATTTACAAGTGTCATACGTATACAATGCCAATAATCAAGAAATCGAGTCTTATACTCCGCAGACACAACTCTACTCTGTTGAACGTGGCTTCTACACGGAAGCAATCAGAAATTATAAGCAATATGATGCCAATGGGAACTTGGTGAGACTCGTTAATGGTAATGGCACCCCTACTTATTATTATTACGATAACAATAATAACCGTATAGCCGAAGTGAAATCGACCGGTGTGGCTGCGGAGGAAGTCATTACCTACTGGACCTATAGTGTTGATAATCGCGTGATCCGAGAGTATCAAGATGGTGGTGTAATGGCTTGGCAAGTGGCTTACCAGCAATTTGTGGCGCTGGATGAAAATACCGATATGCAGCAGGTTATTGCTGACTTTGAGGCGTCAACCAGTGCGGGCAGCGGTACATCATCGAGAGTTAGGCAGTATGATTATGATAATTTGGGGCGAGTGATTAGAGAGGCACTAAACCAAGGTGGTAATCGAATTGATACATTAAGTGGCGATGTTGTTTCTGATGGTACTGAATCGACAACCCATCATCAATATGATGCCAATGGCAATCTGATTCTTTCCAACACAGGGACGGTTACCCAGTTCGATTATGATCAATTAGACCGTCTTGTTGAGCAAACCGACCCACCTGTATTTACTTATCAAGATGTTTTTGTGAACCCTCAATACTCTTATGAGTTTGATGGTTTAGGTCGAATAATCACTAAAACCCAGCATGGTACTACCGCTGTTGAAGACCGAGTAACGTCTTATCAGTATCGTGTTGATGACAAGCTGCTCGTGGAAGAGACGAGGATGACTGCTGATAATCAAGCCGTGACTGGTGATATTCGTGTTGATTATGGCTACGATGCGGTAGGCAATTTGCGAGTAATGTCGGAAGATAGAACCCAGCTACTAAATTTATCTGCCAATATTTTATCGTCCCCAGCTACCAACAGAATACATACTGTTTATAATTATGATGAAGTTGACCGAGTAATAGAACGTATTGATGCTATTGGTGATACCTATGGTACAACGTACTATGGACATGGTAATAAAAAGGAAACTACGATCAGGGGTCAGTTAGAGTATTTCTATGAATATGATGCGGCTGGCAATATATCTAAAAGCAATGAGATAGATGGTACTACCCGTATTTATTATTATGATAATAATGGCAATAATACTATTGATTTCCAAGGTATTACCTCAGACTTAAGAAGCACAGAACTCAGTGCCATATTGGCTATGGATCAGAACGATGTGAAAGTTATGCGCCGTTCCTACGATGCCATGAACAATATTACAAATGAATATCAACCGACAATTGAAGCGATTCCTCCTGCGACAGTGGCTATTGGAGGTATTTACGATGCTACCATTTACTACGATTGGGATTCTACCTGGGAAGATATATATGATCCCAATACCGGTGAAATAATTGATATTATTGACTATGAGGAGCTAACTAAATACTCAATTGTATTACCCTCTATTAACGGGTTTGGTGATGCAGAATATCAAGTAGAGTGGTCTTTTAAAGAACTTTCTTATATTGAACCAGGAACTGTACGAGCAGGGCGTGAAGTTTCCTATGATTTGTCATTATTAAGAAACATTAACCCTGATTCTGTACGTGCTGCTCACATTGATGATGTTGGTTTGCCAAGTGTGATTGTTCGTTTAAAAGTAACATCAGAAAATGGCAATGAATATTTTAGAACGGTAGGAGAGTTTCACTTAGATACCGGCGACTTTAGACGAATGTCAAGTTATCCTCGTGACTATAGGAGCTATCAGATCGTTGATGGGAGATATATTCACTTTTCTAATCAACCTAGTCGTGCAGAATCTGTTTCATTTAGCTATGCAAAATACGAGATAGATAATGAATATGGTTATCTGCGGTTTGATGATTATTATCAATTCGAAGCAGCATATATCAATGATAGAGGGATAGATACAACAAATTTAACTGGTGCAGAGTTTGATGCTCTCATGGCAGAGATTGATCAAGCGTATATTGCTACTAAGTTTGATTCAGATGGTAATTTTATAGGTACGTTTGATAGAGAAAATATTTCGACTGCTGATGCCTTTGGTGATACGCAAGATGTTAATACCCACTTTACATATCGTTTTTATGATAATGATTTTGAAGATACCAACTTGAATAATCCAGATGCGGGCTATATTTTTGTGTATGATGTTTATGATGCTAATGGATTAAGTATTAATAAAGGTCAAGCCGATCTAATTTTCGGTGATACATATATACATTATAGTGATACAGATCCGTTCCAACGACATGACCGTGTAGGTGGGCGGGTGTTAGATCATAACTCCTCTTTTGAATTTAGCAATACTATAGGCGATCTACTCAACCCTATAGTTAACCCAACTATCACCGATCCATCTAGCGCACAAAAACACTATGAGTATGACAATTTTGGTAATGTAACGCGGTTCACTGACGGTGAAGGGCACGTTACTACCTATACATATAATAAACGTGATCAATTAGTATCTGATAGTCGTGCGCTGATTGCTTCTAGACTCTATGATACGCAAGGGCGGGAAGTGGCGCAGTATGATAGGAAAGGAAATGCACTTTCTCGTACTGCCTATAATACGGTTGGGCATATCGATAGAATATTTTATGCAGACGGTGGTCGCACCGAGTTTGAATATGATGTGTTTGGTAATCAACGAGTAGAAAGAAAACTAGTTGATACTAACGATGGCGATAGATTCCGCACAACCCGATATGAATACGATAATAAAAATCAATTAACAGAAGTGGTAAGGGCAAATAGCGCACGCGAAACCTATGTCTATGATGAAGTGGGTGATCAAATACATTTTATTGGCGCTACCGGAAATGGTCTTTATACAAAATACGATAATATCGGGCGAGTAACGCATACGCTGAGTCATTCTGGTGCAAGAAAACGCTATGCGTATACTTACGATGCTTCTATTGGACAGCGTGCAGATGGCAGTGCGATCGGTGGATACCGCAATATTACTTACGAGAATAATAATGTTCGTTATAGCTATCAAGAAGTGGATAATTATGGACGCCGGTTTGAATATCGAGACCAGGGAGGGCATGTTTACTCCTATCAATACAATGCAGCAGGTTTGTTGTCACAGGAAAACAATGATCTCGGCATGTTGAAAACCTATGATTATTATCAAAATGGAGCATTGAAGAATATTCACTTCAACGGTAATACTTATAGTTACCACTATGATAATAATGGACGGCGGGTACGTGAAATCGATCCAGAAGGGGTCACAGTGATCACTTATGATGCCTATGGCCGAGAAGATCGGGTACAAAAATATGCCGATCTCGATAGCTCCTACGGGGATAACACCAGTTACCTTTATTATGTTGATAATGAATATGATGAAAACGGTAATGTGATCTCTGTTTCATCTTATGCGAACTATCAAAATGCAGGGGATGTTGAGAAGACATTAACCTATAGCTATGACGAAATGAATCGTGTTACGAAGTGGGATGAGGCAACAGGTGGTTCCTATTCTGATTATGGTAACCACATTACTTATAATCTGCTTGGCGAAAGAACCTCGGCCAGGTTTATCAATAGCGGAAAAGAGACCAACCCGACTGTTCCTGATACCGAGACTTATACTTATTCTGATATC
>CAZPAE010000067.1:0-9040 GCA_964584455.1 uncultured Thioalkalispiraceae bacterium | reverse complement strand
GCGCCCGCAATACAGGCACATATGCCCATCACGCTGAAATAACTCACGATTGGTTAAGGGGGGAACATGACGCTGATGTACTTGGCGATTTTCGCCTCGTACCGCAATAATGGAGTTAATTTCTATTGTACTTTGTAGGCCTGTGAGACGAGAAATACCACCATATAACTCAAATGCCTGGTCACCAGCAGTCCAGGCCACCATGTCTCGCGAATAAATACATACCGCTTCTTGCCAAGGGATCCATTTAATCGGTTGTCCAGTTACATCAAGTCGTAAAATCAGCGGATACTGCATGAAATTGTTTAACCTACGTCATCTTTGTTGTTATCACATCTGGTTATTATGCTCTTAACATAGCTGTTTTATATGACCTTATCAATCTCGGCCAAATGTTTTCTGACCGGACCAAAACTACGCCGATGTATGGGGGTCACACCTAAATCCTTAATAGCTGAAATATGGATTTTCGTTGGATAACCTTTGTGACGTGAAAAACCATAGCCTGGATAAATTGCCTCCATTTCACACATTTCTTGATCTCGATAATGTTTTGCAATGATAGAGGCAGCACTAATGGCATCCACAAGTTGGTCCCCTTTAATCACCGGTTCTGCCGGACACCCCAGGGATGATGGACAACGGTTACCATCAATTAACGCAAACTCGGGGACTTGATCCAATTGGGCCACGGCCCGCTGCATGGCAAGTAAACTGGCCTGTAGAATATTGATTTCATCAATTTCGTCTACCTCGGCCCGTGCAATCGCCCAACTCAAAGCGGATTGTTTAATTTCTGTGTCCAATACCGCACGGCGTTTTTCGCTGAGTGCCTTGGAATCGGCTAGACCATCAATGGGTTTATTAGGATCGAGAATCACCGCAGCGGCAACAACCGGACCCGCCAAAGGGCCCCGCCCTACTTCATCGACACCCGCAACATGGGTATAGTTTTTTAAGATTTGTTCATAATGCATGGCGTTGCAGCTTAACAAGTTTTGATGTGACTCGCCAAGTTAAGCCAATCCATTTAGAATGCAGCTTTCTAGTAAGGAGTTATGATCTTTTGATTCGCACCGCTGTCATTGGCGTGGGATATTTAGGTAAATTCCATGCCCAAAAATACGCTGATTTAGCTAATTCTGAACTGGTTGCTGTATGTGATACAAATTTAGCCACTGCCAAGCTATTGGCCGATGAACTCAATACCACTGCAACCGATAATATTGCTGAATTATTACCACAAATAGATGCTTTGAGCATTGTAGTCCCCACTCAAAAACACTATGACATCGCCAAACAATGTCTTGCCCAGGGTAAACATGTTTTGCTGGAAAAACCCATGACCACCACTGTGGCCGAAGCACAAGACTTGGTAGATATTGCCCGACAAAATCAGTGTATTTTACAAATTGGTCATTTAGAACGATTTAATCCAGCTATCTTAGCCTTAGAAAATATTTTACATACGCCGTTATTTATTGAGTCACACCGAGTTGCGCCCTTCAACCCAAGGGGTGCCGATGTCAATGTAATCTTGGATCTGATGATTCATGACATTGATATTATTTTAGATATTGTCGGTGCCGACGTAAGCCACATTGATACCCAAGGCGTGGCGGTGTTATCAAAAGATATCGATATTGCCAACGCACGTATTAAGTTCACCAATGGATGTGTCGCTAATGTCACTGCAAGTCGCGCCGGCATGAAAAGTGAACGTAAAATGCGTTTGTTCCAACACGATGCTTATATCTCCGTGGATTTTCAAAATAAAAAACTCGGCGTGCATAAAAAAGGCGATGGTGAACAATTCCCTGGCGTTGCTAATATCAGCTCGGAAGAACAAGTCTTTGATCACGGTGATGCATTAAAAACAGAGATTGTTTCTTTTCTGGATTGCATCCAATCGAAGACATCACCCAAAGTGAATGGCGAAGCAGGTATGCGTGCTTTAGCAACAGCCATTGAAATTACCCGTTTGCTGAACTCACATTAAGTAATATAAGGAATAGCCACATGATCCCAATGGTGGATTTAAAAACGCAATACCAACAGTTAAAAGCCGATATCGATGCTGAGTTAGAACAGGTATTAAACAATACACAGTTTATTTTAGGTCCTAACGTACAACAGTTTGAAAAAGAGGCCGCTGACTATCTAAAAGTAAAACATGCTATTAGCTGTGCTTCGGGTACTGACGCGCTTCATCTAGCATTACTGGCCGCAGGTATTGGCCCAGGTGATGAGGTTATCACCTCTACATTTACCTTTATCGCCACTGCAGAAGCTATTCGCTATGTGGGTGCGACTCCCATATTTATTGATATTGATCCGAAAACATTTAACTTAGATCCTAACTTAATTGCTGCTGCAATCAACGAGAAGACTAAAGCTATTCTACCTGTGCACATATTCGGCCAACCGGTTGATATGAGTCGCATCATGCAATTGGCACAGCAACATAACTTATTAGTTATTGAAGACTGTGCACAATCCTTTGGCGCTAACATTGGTGATACTATAACCGGTGGTATCGGCCTAGCTGGTTGTCATAGTTTTTTTCCTAGCAAAAATTTAGGTTGCTATGGTGACGGTGGAATGGTCACGACTAATGATGATAGCGTTGCCGATAAAATCAAAATGCTGCGCAATCATGGCAGTGAACGCCGTTATCATCATGACATTATTGGTTATAACAGCCGCTTAGACGAAATGCAGGCAGCGATTTTACGAGTGAAACTACGGCACATTAGCAACTTTAACCAACAACGCTATCGTGCAGCACAGCAATATAGTACGGCACTGCGTGACATTGTTACCCCACCCTATGAAGATAATATTGGACAACATGTTTATCACCAATATACTTTGCTGTCACCCAAACGTGATGCCATCATGGAATATCTGCAACAACAGAAAATTGCTTGTGCCATTTATTACCCTATTCCGCTACATCAACAAAATGTATTTATTGATGACTATAAAGGGATCAACTTACCTGTCTCAGAAGAAGTAGCGAGTCAATGTTTGTCTTTGCCGATATTCCCTGAACTCAGTGAGGCACAGATCGATACAATTACCTCTGCTATACGTCAGGCACTCTAAAGTACAAGGGTAAGCTTAAGTGAAACAGGTGATGATCATCGCAGGTGAGGCTTCAGGTGATTTACATGCCGCCAAGCTAATCCGTGCCATCCATGCAAAGCAAAGTGATATCCATTTTTATGGTATAGGTGGCGATCATATGGCACAGGCCGGTGCTGAAGTACACGTTAATTCACGTGATATGGCAGTGGTCGGCTTAGTGGAAATCTGGGCACAGCGGAAATTGATTTTCGGTGCCTTAGATAAAATGAAACAAAGTATTGCTGCACAACCACCGGATTTACTTATCCTGGTTGATTACCCTGAATTTAATTTACGCTTAGCCAAGTTTGCCAAACAACACGGTGTGAAAGTGTTGTTTTATATTAGTCCCCAAATCTGGGCATGGCGACAACACCGCGTAAAGAAAATAAAACAGCGGGTTGATATGATGGCCGTGGTATTTCCATTTGAGGAAATCTTCTATAAAAAGCATGATGTGCCAGTTCAGTTTGTGGGTCACCCACTGGTTGACGAGGTCAAAGCAAGTGCGGACCAAGCTTCATTACGTACCGAGTTTGGGATAAACACAGACAAACTCACCATCGGTTTGTTTCCCGGCAGTCGGCGTAGTGAAATCAAACGTCTACTGGTGACTATTCTTGAGTCTGCCCGCTGCATTAAACAACAACACCCTGATTGCCAGTTTTTACTTCCACTTGCCCATACACTGGACACAACAGATATAGAAACGGCATTAACAGACTATGCTGATTTGAATATACGAACGGTACAGCATCGTTCTTACGATGTGATGGAAGCTTGTGATCTGATTCTCACGGTATCTGGCACCGTCACCTTGGAAATCGCACTCATGAAAAAGCCCATGGTGATTATCAATCGAGTTGCTTGGCTAACCTATCAGCTAGTACATCGGATGCTGAAAATTGATCATATCGGCTTATGTAATATTGTTGCGGATAAACGTATCGCACCAGAGCTCATTCAATACGATGCTACACCGGAAAAAATTTGCGAGACGATGAACACATTAATTCACGATCAAAACGCTCGCCAAACAATGCAAATGGAATTAGCTAAAATAGAAGGTTTACTGGGAGCACGCGGTGGCATTGATAATATGGCCACACTGACACTGCAAATGCTCGAGAACTAACGTAGTATTCCACGGGTTGATTGTTCGATAAACTCAACCATTGTTCGTACATCTTCATACTGCTCTGCTAAACCTTGTAAGTGGTGTTTAGCTTCATTAATGGTATGACCTGAACGGTAAATAATACGGTATGCCTCGCGCAATGCTTGTAGTTGTTCTTTACTACGTTCATGACGCTTGAGGCCTTCTGTGTTTAGGCCATGGGGATGCGCTGGATTACCATTGACCATCACAAATGGCGGTACATCTTTACTAATCGCACTACCCATACCGCAAAAAGCATGCGAACCAATGGCACTAAACTGATGAACCAATGTAAATCCACCTAAAATGGCATGATCATGAATAGTGACATGCCCGGCTAATGATGCCGCATTGGCCATGATAATATGATCCCCCACCATGCAATCATGGGCGATATGGATATAAGCCATAAGCCAATTATCGCTACCAATCCGTGTTACACCACCACCATCATCGGTACCACGATTAATGGTGACAAATTCACGAACAGTATTGCGATCTCCCATTTCAAGTCTGGATGACTCACCATGGAATTTTTTATCTTGCGGGATCTCACCAATAGAGGCGAATTGAAAAAATCGATTTTCTTTACCAATGGTGGTTGGACCATTAATGACAACATGCGGTCCAATCCAAGTGCCGTCGCCTATCTCAACATCAGGCCCAATAATACTAAAAGCACCAATGGAAACATCTTTACCGATACGTGCTGCGGGATCAACAACAGCACGAGGGTCGATACTCATTGCACCGCTCGCTCCGCACACATAATGTCTGCTGAACAGACCACTTCATCATCAACCGATGCTTCGCCTTTGAACTTCCAAATACCGCGCATCCGTTTAAGATACTCAACCTTCAGATGCAATTGATCGCCTGGTTCCACTGGGCGTTTAAAGCGTGCATCATCAATACCAACAAAATAATAGAGTGAATTCTCATCAGGAATTCGTTGCACCGTTTTAAATGCAAGAATCCCTGTTGCCTGTGCTAATGCTTCAAGAATTAACACGCCGGGCATCACTGGTCTTTTAGGGAAATGGCCCTGAAAATAAGGTTCATTGTGGGTGACATTCTTAATACCCAGCAAATGAGATTCTGGTTCATATTCCAACACCCTATCAATTAATAAAAAGGGATAGCGGTGGGGTAAGTGATTCAAAATCTCATGTATATCAAGTGTATTCAATGTTTAATCCTTATTGACACTGAGTAATTTTTCTAATTTCTTCAATCGTTTCGCAAACGCATCAAGTTGTTTAAATCGGGCAACATAGCGGCGCCATACTCTAACCGGTTCAACCGGTATACTCGATGAATAAGTGCCGGCTTGAGATATCGATTTACTGATGAGTGAAGTGGCTGTAATCGCAACACCATCGGCAATAGTGATATGACCCGCTATAGCAACAAAGCCGCCGATCATACAATGTTTTCCTATGTGAGCACTACCAGCAATACCTGTACAAGCAGCAATCACAGTGTGTGCCCCTAGCCGGACATTATGCGCAATTTGGATTTGGTTATCCAGCTTTACGCCATCTTCAATAATCGTATTATCAATGGCACCGCGATCAATACTGGTATTCGCACCAATCTCAACCTCATTGCCTATTCGGACACCACCTAATTGCGGTACCTTTAACCAGCGCTCACCATCAAACGCCTGACCAAATCCATCGGATCCAATCACCGCACCCGCATGAATAATACTACGTTCACCCACCACAACATCGGGATAAATGCTCACATTGCTATAAATAATCGTGTCACGACCTATTTTACAATGTTTACCAATATAGGTATTGGCTCCAATCACCACATTCTCACCAATTGTCACGTGATCATCAATTACAACATTGTTGGCAATTGCCACAGATGACGCAATCTGGCTTGAAGACGCCACACTCGCAGTTTCATGAATCGATGCCGGAACAGACTCTGCAGGATGTAGCAATTGAGCAATTTTGGCATAACAGGCATGGGGGTTATCCACCACTAAGTAATTTGTGTTGCCATCATGCTTTGCATCATTATTCACAATCACCGCAGACGCCTGGGTAGTTGCCAGATAGGGTTTATAAGCGGGATTGGTCAGGAAAGTAATTTGTTGTGGTTGCGCATTTTTTAACGTAGACACCGAAGTAATCACACAGTCTGGATCACTCTGTACGCTGCCATTAACCCTTTTGGCCAATTCTCCCAAGGTCCATGTCATGAATGGCTAACCTAATTTATTTATAGTTTAATTAATTATTACGTGGTGTATTGCGACTACCATCTGCGGGTGCATAACGTAGTTTATCCAATACCTTTTGAGTAATATCAACGCGTTTACTGGAATAAAGTACGCTATCACTTAAAATCAGATCAAATGATTCTTGCTCAGCCACCATTTGTATCGTCATAGAAATAAGTTTTTGTAACTTCACTAACTCTTCATTACGTCGCAGATTAAAGTCTTCTGTAAACTCTTCGCGAGCCCGTTTAATATCGCGTTTTAGTGAAATAATATCTCGCTCCAGTCGTTTGCGCACTGCATTCGACATCACCTGATCATCTCGCTCTTGTTTTTCGGTCAGGCGTTTTAATTCATCTTGCAGAGTAACAATTTTTTCATCACGCGGACTGAATTCATTTTTAAGCTTTTTACGTGCAACCTCAGCTTGTGGTGCTTCTTTTAACACACGCTCTGTGTTGACATAGCCCACTTTTAAATCTTGAGCGATAGCATTGACAACAGAGAAAAACATCAGTGCCATCGCAGCAATGATGCGTTGTAGTAATACAAAGTTCGATCTTGGCATCACAAAACTGATCCTATCCAAAATTAGAAAGAAGACCCCAAGGTAAACTGAAACGTCTCAGTATCGTCACCGGGCTTATCATTCAATGGATTAGCGAGACTGAATTGCATTGTGGCAACCGGGGTAATCCAAATCAGGCCAATCCCAGCTGAATAGCGTAACTCACTTAAGTCCAGTTTGTCACCCGGTGCCCAAACATAGCCGCCATCAATAAAGGCGAGCATCCGAACTTCCTTACTCTGCTCTGAAAATGGGTTGGGTAAAATTAAGCTTAAATTAGTAATAACACGCCGATCACCACCTAATGGGTCACCATTTGAATCTAATTCACCCAAACTGTTGCCATCGTAACCACGAACGGAGCGACTGCCACCGGCGAAAAAACGTTCAAACGGAGGTAGCTCGGTAGTATCTCCATAGCTATCACCATAATCTAATTCCAGTTTATATTGAAAAGTATAATTTTCAGCCAGTGAGAAATACTGCAAATAATCAAAACCCAATTTATGGAATTCTAAATCACTACCCGGCACCGCCGATTCAAATGTAATCCGAGTACGAATACCTTCATCAGCGAAAATAGCCCGGTTACGAGAATCATAAACCCAACTTCCAGTTAGCTTGTAGAGTAGATATTCACGATCCGCGTCATTATTCGCATTGATAAAGTCCGTAATTTGCGTTGCCGTAGTACTACCTGTAATTAATTCAGTTTGATCGATACCGACACCAATATTAGCTGAGGCATTTTCACTTAATGGCAGACCATAAGACACATTAACCGCATCGGTATTCACTACGTAATTAGATATATCTGCATCTTCGGCATCTAACTTACGTGAAATAAAAGACATATTACGACTTACACCATCTAAGGTGTAATACGGTTCATATAAGGAGAGGCTATATTGTTGAGTCGAATCACTATTATCAACTCGTATCCCAACGCGCTTACCACCGCCCATAAAGTTGTCTTGCGAAATAGCAAAGTTAACCAATGCACCCTGCGTATCAGAATAACCCACACCAAACGATAAGTTACCGGTACTACGCTCTTTTACTTTTACTTCTAAATCCACTTGATCGCCAGTACCTGGAACCGTCGGTGTACTCATAGTGACTTCACTATAAAAACCTGTACGATCTAAACGACGTTTCGATAGAGCAACCGCTTTAGTGGATAATAAATCATTCTCGAATTGACGTAGCTCACGACGTACAACATCATCATTGGTTTTGGTATTACCAACAATGTTGACACGACGTACATAAACCCGCCGACCAGGATCAACAAAAATCGTTAATGCCACCGTTTGTGAATCATCATCCACATCTGGAGAAATATTCACATTGGCAAAGGGGTAACCTAATTCAGCTAAACGATCAGTAATATTTTTACGCGTATCGGTCACTTCGCGGCGGGAAAACACATCACCTTGTTTAATGACAATTTGATCTTCTAATTCTTGACCTTCAATAATAGTGTCACCTAATACCTTAATCTCGCGAACCTTAAATATTTTTCCTTCAGAGAGATTAACGGTGATATAAACATCTTGTTTATCAGGGGTTAACGAGACTTGCGTGGAATCAATATTAAAATTGATATATCCCCTATCCATATAATAAGAGCGTAAGTCTTCCAAGTCACCAGCAAGCAGTTGTTTAGAATAATTTTCACGCCCGCCAAATGCACCAATTTGACTTAGTTCTAACAACTTTAGCAGCGTTTCATCATCATAGACGGTATTACCGATAATATTGACTGAATAAACCTCTGCTTCATCACCTTCAGCAATATTAATATCAATAGAGATACGATTACGCTCTAATGGCTTAGCAGAGGTTTCTAATTTCACACCATACTTACCTAAACTATAGTATTGGCGCTGTAATTCTTGATCGATTCTATATAAAACGGAAAAGTCAAACACCCTACCGATGT
>CAZPAE010000066.1:0-9079 GCA_964584455.1 uncultured Thioalkalispiraceae bacterium | reverse complement strand
GCTTCAGCCATACCCCTTCACTCCCCTTAATCATATCTTGCTAAGGAAAGTGCAACCCGCGTGCCAGTTTTTAGTTTTTCATTGAACGCTAGTCTGAGGTTTTATTTCGCTGCCCCCGATCATCAGACTCATTTTGTTCACGCCGTTGTTGTTGAGTCTGTTCCTGTTTTTGGTAACGGGCAACGGTTTTATCATAAACCCGAGTCGTAGTATGTTTACTTTCCCATTCGTTTTTCTTTTGCTGCTTGATTGACTCAGCAGCTAGTATTGTTTGCTCTTGCTGAGCAATGGCCGTATCTAATTGTTGTAGAAAGTTTTGGTAGCTGTGTAGAGTTTCCCCTTCAATGCCTTGGCGTGCCATTTCAGTGAACTGCTGGGTATACTCCAAGCGGAACTGCTTTAATTCTTCTAGCCGTCCTTTTTGCATTTGTACATTACCCACAGCTTGCCCCAATGCTTGGGCAGCTAATTGCTCATATTGGCCCGCTAAACGCTGTAATAATGCTAAACGTTTGGAACGTTGCTTAGCCATGCTGTGGTTCAATCATTTGGTTCATACCAGCACTGGCCATCGCTTGCTGACGCATCTCATGTTCTTTGAATAAGGCCATTAGGCTATCCAAACTGGCTTGCCAGCTCATTGGAGTTTGCATACTCTGCCTTAAGAAATGCAACATATGCGGCTGGAATAAAATTGCTTCATCAATACGCGCATCGGTACCAGGCGTATAAGCCCCCACACTGATCAAATCTTCATTCTGGCGATAAGCAGAATGAAGATGCCGAAAACGCTGCGCCATGCCTAACTGCTCCGCGCCAATAATATCGTTCATTACTCGACTGATGGAGGATTCAATATCAATGGCCGGATAGTGACCCGCTTCCGCCAATTGACGTGATAAAACAATGTGCCCATCTAAGATAGCCCGTGCTGCATCAGCTATGGGATCTTGTTGATCATCACCTTCAGTGAGTACCGTATAAAAAGCCGTAATCGAACCGCCATTTTTATCACCATTACCGGCTCGCTCTACCAATTGCGGTAATCGAGCAAACACTGATGGCGGATAACCTTTGGTCGCAGGTGGCTCACCAATGGCCAGCGCAATCTCTCGTTGTGCTTGTGCATAACGTGTTAATGAATCCATTAACAATAAAACATGTTGGCCTTGGTCACGAAAATACTCGGCGATCGCCGTGGCCATCGATGCACCATGCATACGCATCACCGGGGTATAATCTGCTGGCACCGCAACCACAACAGAACGCGCCAAACCTGCCTCACCTAAAATATTATTAATAAACTCTTTTACTTCACGTCCCCGTTCACCAATGAGCCCGACCACAATCACATCAGCAGTGGTAAACTTGGTCATCATGCCCAACAACACACTTTTACCAACACCACTACCGGCAAATAATCCCATACGTTGACCGCGCCCCACGGTTAAGAGCGCATTAATACTTCGCACGCCCACATCCAATGGTTGATCAATGGGTTGGCGTTGTAGAGGGTTAATCGGCCGACCGGATAAAGGCATTTTATCTTTTACACGTAACGGCCCTTTGCCATCTAAAGGGCGGCCGGCACCATCTAACACCCGTCCAAGTAATGCTTCTCCAACCGGTGCTTCATAAACTCGTTCAGTAGGAATAACCCGCGCATTGGGTCGAATACCTTGAATACTACCTGTAGGCATGAGGAACAGACGCTCGTTGGCAAAACCGACCACTTCGGCCTCAATAGATTCACTGCCAGGACTATCGACAATGCATCTTGCCCCCACCGCCGCCTGACAGCCAACGGCTTCGAGTGTCAAACCAACCATCCGGTTGAGTTTGCCTTCAACAACAATATCCGGTGGCTCTGCTAGACGTGATTGATACTCTTGGATCTGCTGCAACCAAGTATGATGATGTTGTGCACGTAAGTCATCATTCGGCATCAGCTTCTCGCTCACCGCCCATTAAATTGGCAATTACTCGATTGAGTTGTTGTTCTACGGTGGCGTCAATTTTGGAGTTTTCTGCTTCAATACGACAACCACCCCGTGTTAGTAATGGATCTTCCACAACCTGCCAACTTTGTTCCATATCGCTTTCCAATGAAAAGGCCTCACGAACTAAACTGGCATCATCAGGGTGTAATTGAATACTAATTTTACGCGTTGCAATGGGGAGGTTCTTAACACACTCTCGGACCACAGCAATCACTTGACCTGGGTCAGCACGTAACTCACGCCGGATAACCTGGCCGGCAATAATCGTGGTCATTTCTAATAATTGCTGAACAACTTCCTGATCAAGTTCAGTCAATGGTGCTTCTAAAAAACCAATCAAACTACGCATTTGGTCTAACTTCTGATTAACCTCTTGCTCGCCCGACTGATAGCCTTCCTTTTCTCCTTTATCAAAACCTTGCTGATAACCTTCGTCATAGGCTTGTTTTTGTATTTCTTCGATTTGTTCTGCCGTCAACAGCCGACTATAATGAATTTCCTCTTGCTGACTAACATCGGGTAGTTCCCAGCGTTCTACCTCAGTAGAGTCATCCGATGATAATACCTTAGACATACTCTTCAGCGCCCTTACCGCCTAAAGATATTTCACCGGTTTCAGCCATACGTCGCGCGACAGTTAAGATTTCTTTTTGCGCTCCTTCTACTTCACTGAGCTTCACAGGACCACGAGACTCTAAGTCATCCCGCAACATTTCACCGGCACGACGTGACATATTTTTAAGGATTTTTTCTTTAATGCCATCATCAGCACCTTTGAGTGCCACGATTAATGTCTCTGATGAAATTTCTCGTAGTAATGCCTGAATACCACGGTCATCCACATCCATCAGATTTTCAAATACAAACATTAAGTCTTGGATACCGGTACCCAGTTCCTCATCAATTTCTTTCACTTTCTCCATGATTTCAGCTTCAACACTGCTATCCATGAAGTTCATAATATTGGCAGCGGTCTTTAACCCGCCCACAGCCGAGGTTTTAATATTGTCTGAATTGCCTGAGAATTGTTTTTCTAGCATTTCATCTAATTCATAAATGGCGCTAGGCTGGATACCATCTAGTGATGCAATACGCATGACAATATCAACCCGCATATTTTCAGGTAAGGCTGACAATACATCTGCCGCCTGGTCTTGCTCAAGATAGGATAAAACAATGGCAATAATCTGCGGGTGTTCAAGCCGAATAATATCGGCAATGGCGCGTGGCTCCATCCACTTTAACGAGTCTAATCCTTTTGAATGTCGACCTAATAAAATACGGTCAATAATATTCTTTGCTTTATCTTCACCTAAAGCGTTATTTAATACATTTTTAAGATATTCTTCATTACCAATACCAAGCTCTGTCTGTTCATCAACCGCATCACAAAAATCACCTAAGACCTCACTCACCGCTTCTTTGGGAATATTGGCCATTGAGGCCATGGCCTCACCGATTTTTTGTACTTCTTTCGGTGACATATGTTTTAACACTTCAGCCGCATCCGCTTCGCCAACTGTCATTAAGAAAACAGCCGCGCGTTCAGCCCCGTTGAGTTTTTCTTTTTTCTGCTCCGTTGCCATCGTTTACTTTAACTTACTCTTCATTCACCCATTGCTTGACAACTTGCGCCACCCGCTTAGGTTCTTGTACTACCATGGATTTCGCCATCTCTAAATCAGACTCATATTCATTCGGTTTGGGTAAGCGCGGGCCATTCTCACCACTTAATGTTACTTCGTCATCCGCTAAGCCATCACCTTCGATTTCAGCCACATCTGATACATCTGCTACAGCAGGTATGGTGGATAAATTACGCATAGCCGGTCGGATGACACCAAACAACACCAATACTGCTAATAAGCCACCGATCAACTGCTTACTTAAATCCCAAACCCAGGGTTGATCCAAAAATGATTCTGGCACCTCTTCAATGGGTGTCGGTGGTATGAATTCCGCATTAATTACATTCACCGTATCACCACGTAATGCATTAAACCCAACGGCTTCTTTTACGAGCGCTGTAAATCGCTCTAGTTCTTCAGCTGTATAAGGTTTCGGTACAATCACTTCGACCTTTTCAACTTCCTCACCTTCTGCCGCTTCAGCACCCTCTGGTGCTTGTAACTCTTTGACCTTTTTGTGGTCCAGCACGACTGCCACCGACAAACGCTTTAACACAGCAGGATTATTACGCCGATGAACAATAGATCGATCCAGCTCATTATTGATTGTGTAGCGAACACTCGATTTAGACGGTGAGGTATTCGCTTCACCATTTGCCGCATTGCCAGCCCGCTCCGGTGCCTGTGCGACACCAGGTGGTTCATTGGTTAACGCCCCAGGAATACCACCTTGTATGGCACTGCCTTGGCTACGTTCTTCTACACGTTGTTCACTGCGTACCGCAGGTAAGTCTGGATTAAACGACTCCTGTGTCATTTCCAATTGTGTAAAATCCATTTCCGCCACAACTTGAGCACGCACCTTCTCTTCACCCACAATCGGCGAGAGAATATTTTCAATATTAAAGGTTAGCCCTTGCTCAACCTGTCTTTTATAGTCTAGTTGACGCGAAGAAAGATCAATACCACCGCGCCCATTGGTATCAGAGAGTAAACGACCTTTTTCATCTACCACGGTCACATTTTCACTATCAAGATTAGCAATACTACTGGCCACCAGATTTTTAATTGCTTCAACTTGTTCGTCTTCTAACCGCCCACCAGTGGAAAGGTCAAGCAAGACTGACGCACTGGGTTTGCGACGATCGGATAAAAACGCGGACTGTTTAGGTAAAGCCAAATGCACTCGGGCATTATCCACCACCGACATCCACATAATTGTTTTTGCTAATTCATTTTGTAACGCAACTTGATAACGCTTATTTTGAATAAAATTATTGGTGGTAAAACCTTGTGGCTCTTTAATAAACTCAAACCCACCTGATGTATCTGATGGTAAGTTCTGTTCCGCTAAAATCATGCGCGCTTCATGTAATTTACCCGACTCCACCATGATAACACCACTGTTGGTATCGACCTGGTATTGGATTTTATGTGACTGCAAAACATTGATAACTTGGCTAGCATCACGCGGTGACGCTTGGTTATATAGCACAGTATAATTAGGCTCCTGTGACCATAGCACCATATAAACACCCAAAGCGATACTGGCCGCCAGCCCCACCAATAAACCTAGCTGACGTACAATGGGCAGCTGTACCATACCTTGAAATGAAGAGTTCAAACCTGAAGGGTTCGCTTCCTCGGCTTTTACCATCTCTGTTGCCATTGATTACTTACACCTGCATATTCATGATTTCTTGATAAGCACTAATGAGCTTATTACGCACTTCCACCATTGCTTGAAAGGAAACACTGGCTTTTTCCAATGACACCATCACTTCAGACATTTGAACATTAGGATCCCCGGTTTGAAACGCTTCGGTCAATTTAGCTGCTTGTTGCTGATTTGAATGAACCGTGTTCACTGCATTTTTCAACAAATCAGAAAACCCGTTCTGTGCAGGGGGTTCCACTGCGGTTTTGTTTGCAGCCTGTCCTTGTGCCTGTTCCATCATGGCACGCATTTGTGCCAATAATGCTTCTGGTGTAATCGTATTATTCATGCTTCACCTCTACAGTAATTCAGCAGATCGATCTGGCACAATGACTCCAGCTTCGCGCATTTTCGCTAACTTATAACGTAACGTACGTTGACTAATTCCCAGCTTCTCAGCTGCTTTTTTACGGCTACCCTTTACAGAATCAATCACCGATAAAATAACAGTCCACTCTCGTTGCTTTAAATCATCATTCAATGACTCAGGGTTAGTAGGTAATGTAGACTCCACAACCGGCGGTATTTCTTCTGAAGCCACCGAGGTTTGCTGTGCGACTTCAAAATGAATCGCATCAGCCTCTATCACATCGCCATCTTGCAGGACTAAAGCGCGCTGAATAACATTTTCCAGCTCACGAACATTACCCGGCCAAGCATATTGCTTTAGCTTTGCTAAGGCCTCAGGACTAAATTCAGGAATACTTTTATTTTGTAGCTTGCACTGTTTCTCAACAATCCGTTGTGATAATAAAATAATATCACCACGTCGCTGCGATAACGGCAAAATATGCAATGGAAAAACATTTAGGCGATAGAATAAATCTTCTCTAAATTGACCTTGGTCTACATAACTACGTACATTTCGGTTAGATGTGGCAAGCACTCGCACATCCAAATCAATCACCTTGGTTCCACCGAGGCGTTCCACTTCTCGCTCTTGTAACACACGTAGTAGTTTTGCTTGCAGCCCCAAATCCATTTCTGTGATTTCATCAAGCAATAAGGTACCGCCCTGGGCTTGTTCAAACTTACCCGGGCAAGCTTTATAAGCGCCGGTATAAGCCCCCTTTTCATAACCAAATAAGGTTGCCTCTAACATATTTTCGGGAATAGCTGCACAATTGATCGCAACAAACGGCTGTTCGGCACGAGTTGAATGGCGATGGATATATCGCGCTAGCACTTCTTTACCCACCCCACTTTCACCGGTGATCATAACGGTTGCATCACTGTTGGCCACTTTGCTCGCCATAGCAAATAGTGCTTTAGAGTTGTCATCGTCCATGACCACTTCGTCCAGTTCATGGTTTGGTTGACCGGCATAACGGGACACCATATTCACTAACACTTCTGCCTCAAAGGGCTTGACCATGTAATCCACCGCGCCATCACGCATGGCATCCACCGCTTGTTGGATACTGCCATAGGCTGTCATTAACATAACAGGTAAATCTGGGTGATTGGCTTTGACTTTTTTCAAAAAGGTATGCCCATCCATTTTAGGCATTTGGATATCGCTAACGACAAGGTCATACTGCGCTTCATCAAGTCGACGCATGGCATCTAACCCATCTCTAGCACTGGTAACGCCATACCCTGCTAAAGACAGAGTATCGGTCAACGCTTCTAATAAATCGTTATCATCTTCTACGACTAATACGGTTGCAGCAGTCATTTTTACCTCTCTTTCAGCCTACATTTACTGCTAAGGTGTTACTTGAATCAGCGTCTAATGCTGTATTGGAAATCGTACTTATTAGGGGTAAACGCAAAATAAAAGTTGTACCACTTTGCGAGTCAGTATCGACTAGGATTTCGCCCTTATGCGCATGGATAATGGCTTTAACAACCGCCAAACCCAAACCGGTGCCTTCTGAGCGGGTAGTAAAAAACGGCTCAAAAATATTATCGAGCTTAGATTGGCAAATGCCAGGGCCATTATCACAGACGAGTAGTTCAATATTTTGGATATCGGTTTTACGCGCTGTGACACATAACTTACCTTTGCCGGCTAATGCCTGAATTGCATTCACACACAGATTCATTAACGCGCTTAGTAACATTTGGCGATTTGCATTAATCGCCACATCATCGGTTTCATCTATCCATTGGTATTCGATATGTGAGTTAACTAATTGCGCATCGAGGCTATGCTCTAACTCGGTTAAGAAATCTGTCATAGAAAATTGTTCTTCGCGACCAGTGGTATTGCTTCTAGCGTATAGCAACATGTCATTAACAATATGCTCAAGGTGCGCTAAACGAGATAGGATTTTTTCGCCAAAGCGACGTTTATCTTCTTCCACCAAATCTTCACGCTTCATATTAGAGGCATACAACATGGCAGAGGCTAATGGTGTGCGAATTTGATGTGCTAATGAGGCGGCCATTTCCCCCATAGCTGCAAGACGCTGGCGTTGATTTAATTTTTCTTGTAATGAACGAACATCCGTCACGTCGGTAATTAATAAAATTTGCCCAGGCTCATTCACCATTGGGCAAGTAGAAATATTCACCCGACGACCATCCACCAAGGACACATCATGACCATCGTCTGATCGCGGTTGAAAAGCACGTTGAATCACGCTTGCCCAGGTTTGCGCATGTAGTGGCTCACCTAATAAGTCTAATGCCGCTTGGTTATATTCTTGGACTTGTCCATTACCATCGAGCACGATCACACCACCGGGTAATGCTTGCAGTAAGGTAGAAAGACGACTGGCTAAGCGTTCTTTCTCCGTTAACTCGTGCAACCGAGCTGCATTGGTGGTGGTGAGCTCTTCGTTTAAATGGGCAACTTGCTGTTCTAACGCGCGATACGAGTCTGCTAGCTGATCAGACAATTGATTAAATGTCTGAAACGCATTCTCTAACGCGGCTTGTGAATACTGTGAATGTGATGATGGCATACCAACTACTACCCAACTTAATCCTGCCTGAAGGGACAATCCCCCGACAGGAGTTGAGCAAGAACTATGCCTAAAGAAATATTACCTCTGAATCAAGGATTTATTCCGGCTAGCCATTTTCCAGGTCAAATTCCTGACACCTGCTCTTGGCGCTGAAGGCCGTATTTACGCATTTTTTCCACTAAGGTAGTCCGTCGCATCGCCAAACGTTTGGCAGCATGAGCCACAACTCCGTCAGCTTCATCTAATGCTTGTTTAATAAGCGAAAACTCTAACTGGCTGAGGTGTTCTTTTAAATCGAGACCATTACGCGGCAATCGCATGGTTAATGGCACATTACTATCGGGTTCTATCATGGCTTCAGTGTACGCATTGTCATCTTCTTCAGGATAGTCACTCAAATCGCCACGGAATTTCTCTGGTAAGTCGCGGACATCCACAACCCCATAGGGGAACATAATAATTAATCGTTCCATTAAGTTTGATAATTCGCGGACATTACCTGGCCAGGGATATTGACTCAGTACCGTCATCGCTGCCGAGGTTAATCGTACCGAGCCACGTTGTTCATGCTCCATACGTGTAATCAGCTCTTTAATTAATAATGGGATATCTTCACTACGATCTTTTAATGCCGGCATATCGATAGGGAATACATTTAAGCGATAATAAAGATCTTCACGAAAACGCCCTTCTGCAATTTCTTTTTCTAAGTCTCGGTGTGTTGCCGCCACAATACGCACATCCACTTTAATGCTTTTATTGCTACCGACCCGCTCAAATACTCGTTCTTGTAAAACACGTAATAACTTCACTTGCATC
>CAZPAE010000065.1:0-9080 GCA_964584455.1 uncultured Thioalkalispiraceae bacterium | reverse complement strand
TGCCTTGGGTGATTAACAATAACGGCATGAGTACCATCGATGTTTTTAGAATATATGCGAACGGCAGCCCGCCAGTGCGTTGCGAGGGCTCTAAGTTTTGCCAGGACTGTACTACTTCTCCCCAACTACTATAAAGCACGAAAAAGCACAGCGGCATTAATAAGAAAATCGTGCCGAGTAAATCGATCAGAGCGCGTCGTTTAGGCGTTTGGTTACGATAAAAAATATCAACCCGCACATGTTCATTATGCTTGAGCGTGTAAGCGGCCCCTATCATGAAAATATAGGCATGCAGGTAATTGACGATCTCTTGCAGCCAGATCCAGCCCACATTGAACACGAATCGCAGCACCACCACGCAGAACATTACCAACACCATGGCGATACTCAGCCAGGCAATACTGCGGCCGACATGCTCAATAAATCGCTCTAAATGTTGGGCTGGATGGGGTTTGGACATGGGTGTGGGTGAGGCGTGTTAATGGGCATTAGAGTTATACACAATACATAAAATCAAGGGCTTAGATGACACTATTTTGACATAAATGTGTTTAGCACTGTAAATATAATCTAACTAGTTGATTTCCTAATATATATAGCATGTCAAAAAACAGTATGTCATTGATTTTGCGTGACGATTAATTTACATATTCAATATGAGTGTTTTTTTTCCACATACTTATCCACAGGCTATTTACCATTCTAATAAAATCCATTGTTGAATAGGGGGTACACCGTCTAAATCATCATGGCGCGTTTCTAGTTGTCCGTCGCCATCCCGGTCCACAAAATAATAAGGCTTGCCGTTTTTGGGGATAATTTTCACGTAGCGTAGTCGGCCGTTGACCCGGTATTCCTCAATGCGGGCATCTTCCTTATGGATAATCGTGACCTCAGGTTTGGGCAGGTTGCGACTATCATCTGATTCAACAGTAGGATCGGGCGGCAGTGCGGGCGGTGGTGGTGCCGAGAGCGTTGAATTGGTTTGGGTCGCTTCGCCACTACTAGGGGGTGTCGACAAATCTTGTTCTGCCTGGGAGGTAGTCGCCATAAGACAGAAACATAAGCCGAGGCTAAAGGTGTAATAATTTCTCGGCTTCTTCCGCTGAAGGCTCAAAACCACGGTTTTCATAATGTTCAAAGATGGCATCCAATATTTCCTCAGGTGTTTCGAGTATTTTGATCAGGTTCAAATCATCGGGCTTAATGGTTTTATGTTCGACCAAAGAATGCTTAAACCATTCGATAAGTCCTTCCCAAAAAGGTTTATGGACCAGAATAATCGGGATCTTACGGCTCTTGCCGGTTTGCACCAAGGTTAAAATTTCCGCGAACTCATCCAGCGTACCAAAACCACCGGGCATGACTACATAAGCAGAGGCATATTTAACAAACATGACTTTACGCGAGAAAAAATGTCGGAAAGTGAGAGACACATCTTGGTAAGTGTTACTAACTTGTTCGTGGGGTAATTGAATATTTAAACCGATGCTTGGTGCGCGTCCTTCATAAGCGCCCTTGTTAGCTGCCTCCATTAAGCCAGGCCCACCCCCGCTAACCACCGAGAAGCCAGCATCAGATAGGGCACGGGCAATATCGACAGTCAGTTTATAAAACGGGTGATCTTCACTCATGCGGGCTGAGCCAAACACACTGACAGAAGGTCGAATGCAGGCAAGTCGTTCAAAGCCCTCAACAAATTCCGCCATAATTTGAAAAATTTTCCACGACTCGCGTGATAAAGCGCCATCACTTTGTGTTGATGTGCTAGCCTGGTGCCGTTTAATGGGGTCGTCCATATCTACCTTCGTCGATAAAATCAATAGCCAGTGTAGCGATTTGTCTAACACAGCACCAGCACTAGGTCTCGCGTTACGCTGTGGAATAAATGATAATGTGACCTATGAGTAAAAAAGAAAAACTTGTTTTAGTGGATGGCTCGTCTTACTTGTTTCGTGCTTATCATGCTATGCCTAACCTAACGAACTCTAAAGGTGAGAGTACCGGGGCAATTTATGGTGTGACTAACATGTTGAAGCGTTTGCAGTCAGACTATGGGCGTGAACATATTACCGTGGTGTTTGATGCGAAAGGTAAAACGTTTCGTAATGACATGTACGAACAATACAAAGCTAATCGGCCACCTATGCCGGATGATTTGCGATCTCAGATTGAACCTATTCACCAGATTATTAAGGCCATGGGTTTACCGCTACTGTGTGTTGAGGGTGTAGAAGCCGATGATGTGATCGGTACGCTAGCGCAGCAAGCCACTGAGCAACAATGTGAAACCATCATTTCTACCGGTGATAAAGACATGGCGCAGCTAGTGAATCCCCATGTCACTCTCATTAACACCATGAATGACACCGAAATGGACAGACAAGGTGTGATTGATAAGTTTGGTGTACCACCAGAACTCATTATCGATTACCTAGCGCTAATTGGTGATACCGTTGATAACGTACCAGGGGTGCCAAAGGTAGGGCCAAAAACAGCAGTAAAATGGTTAACCCAATACGAGTCCTTAGATAACATTATGGCCAAAGCCGATGAGTTTAAAGGCAAGGTAGGTGAGTATTTACGCGATAGTTTAGACTTTCTGCCATTATCAAAGCAGTTAGTGACGATTAAATGCGATGTACCGTTAGAGTTTTCGTTAAACGAGCTAAATGTCACTGAACCCGATCAACAACAATTACGCGAACTTTATTCGCACTATGAATTTAAAACTTGGTTAAGCCAATTGCTCGATGGTGGTGATGTTGAGCCCGAGCAAAAAAACAAAACAGAATATGAAACCGTACTTAGCTTAGAACAGCTGGATACGTGGCTAACTCGTTTAAAATCAGCACCTGTTTTTTCGTTTGATTTAGAAACAACTAGTCTTGACTATATGCAAGCGGAGATTGTCGGTATCGCTATTGCCGATAAACCAGGTAGCGCTGCCTATATTCCTGTGGCACACCGTTATTTAGATGTGCCGCCGCAGTGTGATCGTGATGAAGTCCTCAAGCGTTTTAAGCCGCTACTAGAAGATAGCCAACAGCTTAAGTTAGGGCAAAACCTAAAATATGATATGAGCGTATTGGCTAATTATGATATCCAATTAAATGGCGTTGCCTTTGATACCATGTTGGAGTCATATGTATTAGATAGTACCGCCTCACGTCATGATATGGATACGTTAGCATTAAAACATCTTGGCCATAAAACCATTCATTATGAAGATGTGGCAGGTAAAGGTGCCAAACAAATTGGTTTTGATGAAGTGAGTATTGAGGTAGCCAGTGATTATGCGGCAGAAGATGCGGATATCACTTTTCAATTACATGACGCATTGTGGCCGCAATTACAAAAACATGATCGCTTAGTGGATGTATTCAAGCATATAGAATTACCACTGGTGCCGGTGCTATCGCGTATAGAACGTAATGGTGTGTTAATTGATAAAGACAAATTGCTGCAACAAAGCGAACAAATTAGCCAGCGGCTTGTTGAGTTAGAAAAAGAAGCCCATAAAGAAGCGGGTGAAGAGTTTAATTTAGGATCACCAAAACAAATCCAAGCGATTTTATTTGATAAGTTAGGTTTGCCGGTAATTAGTAAAACGCCCAAAGGTCAGCCATCAACGGCAGAGTCGGTATTACAAGAGCTTGCTGTAGATTACAGCTTGCCAAAACTTATTTTAGAAACCCGTGGATTAAGTAAACTAAAATCAACGTATACCGATAAGTTGCCAGAGATGATTGATCCGGACACGGGACGTGTTCATACCTCTTATCATCAAGCGGTGGCAGCAACTGGACGACTATCTTCTACCGATCCTAACTTACAAAATATACCGATTCGCAGTGAAGAGGGTCGGCGGATTCGACAAGCTTTTATTGCACCACCTGACTATTGCGTGGTTGCAGCCGATTACTCACAAATTGAATTACGCATCATGGCGCATTTATCTGCTGATGAAGGTTTGCTCTCTGCATTTGCCCATGATGAAGATATTCATACGGCAACCGCGGCAGAAGTTTTTGGTTTAGAGAAAGGCAGTGTTACCAGTGAGCAGCGTCGTTCAGCAAAGGCAATTAACTTTGGGCTTATCTATGGTATGTCTGCGTTTGGTTTGGCACGTCAATTAGGTATCGAGCGAGCAGAAGCACAATCCTACATCGATTTATATTTTTCTCGTTATCCGGGTGTAAAAGAGTATATGGATCAAACGCGGCAACAGGCACGTGAACAAGGTTATGTTGAAACCGTATTTGGTCGACGTTTGTATTTACATGAAATTAAATCGTCCAATGTGCAGCGGCGTCAGTATGCAGAACGTACCGCGATTAATGCGCCGATGCAGGGTACCGCAGCAGACATTATTAAACGTGCAATGGTGCAATTAGATGAGGCTATTTCACAGTCGAATCTTGATATGAAAATGACCATGCAGGTACATGACGAATTAGTGTTTGAGATTCATCGTGATGTGGTTGATGAAGCGTCGGATCTTATTCGTCGATTTATGGTAAATGCTGCAAAATTAACCGTGCCATTACTGGTAGAAGTGGGTGTGGGTGACAATTGGGATCAAGCTAAACGAAGGGCTAGCAATATTTTTTTAGATAGTTCAAACTATGCACCATAAAGTCCAGTGGAGGATGGAACTATTTCCTTGCTAAGGCGTCTGAATGATTAATCGTAAAGATGTTTACAAGGTTAGATGAATTCCCGCAACCCTCCCTGGCGGGATAACTTAGCACTCGATTCCCCAAGTCGAGTGTGTTTTTAGCCCCAAGTATTATTCCCCCAATACTTGGGGTTTTTCTTTTTCGGCTTCCCTGAAATGTGCATATGGCTATGTGGCGTTATGCCTATATCAGAAGTGTGACTATTGTATAGAATTTGTAAGTACTTGAGTTGCTTATTTGAGCAGAATTTACAGTGTGTAACAAATTCCGCTATAAATTGGTTAAATTATCATCTAGTCTGCATAATAACGTTCGCTTAGGATGGATCTGGACGTTATTTCTTAATCGCTAACACTATTGTCCAATTCGCCCCGGTATTCTCTTCCCCTGATCACATGCTACCGGGGCATTTTTAATCCTTAAGCAAACAACCAGTGCTCGATATGGCGTCGTGCACTATCGAGCCCGATTTTTTTGGTAGCGGAAAACAGTTGGAAAGTAGTATTGCTAAATTGTTGATAATTATGGGTAACTTTTAGCAGCGTATTGTGGGCTGCGCCTTTGGTAAGTTTGTCCGCCTTGGTGAGTAAGGCTAAAACCGGCATTTGTTGGTGGTGGCACCAATCCAGCATTTGCTGATCGAATTCTTTGAGCGGATGGCGTATATCCATCAGCAATACCATACCAGCCAGGGATTCCCGTGTGGTTAAAAACCGGTCTAGTGTTTGTTGCCAGGCTTGTTGCATTTGGTTAGAAACCTTGGCGTAACCATACCCGGGTAAATCGACCAGGCGATGGGTATCATCAAGGGCAAAAAAAACTAATTGCTGTGTTCGGCCTGGCGTTTTACTTGTTCTGGCCAAGGCTTTCTGGTTACATAAGGCATTGAGTGCACTGGATTTTCCAGCATTTGAGCGGCCCGCAAAGGCCACTTCGCGGGCATTATCGGGTGGCACATGGGCCATATCCGGGCTGCTTAGTAAGAAATGTGCTTGTTGTAAACGATTATTATGCTTGGAATTATTCATTGTTTGCTTGACCCGGCATCCGACTATTTGTATAAAGGGGCCCCATTTTTAGGTGTTCTATCTGGCGTGATTATGCCTTAATTGCATGCGCTAAGTTGGAATGTAAAGCAGATTATTTGTTTGATTTGGAGCCAAAAGAATGAAAAAGCTAATTATTGCAGTCTCTGCCCTAGGCCTCGGTTTTTCAGCGAGCGTTATGGCGGATGGTCAGAAAACTTATCAACAAGCCTGTTTTGCCTGTCATGGCACAGGGGCTGCTGGTGCACCTAAAATCGGTGACAAGGCTAACTGGAAGCCTCGTATTGCCCAGGGTACGGAAACACTTTATAAGAATGCAATTAAAGGTTACCAAGGTAAAAATGGCGTGATGCCAGCTAAGGGCGGTCGCGCTGATCTATCTGATGATGCTGTTAAAGCAGCTGTTGACTATATGGTGTCACAATCAAAATGAAGCTTCGTCTAATCTTAAGCCTAGGAATTTGCCTATCATCAATGCCTGTATTGGCGGCCAGTGTGGGTGATGCCACAGCCGGTCGTACTAAGGCATCTGCTTGTGCAGCATGTCATGGTGCTGATGGCAATGCGACTATCCCTAATTATCCTAAGTTGGCAGGCCAGCATGCGAGTTATCTGGTAAAGCAGCTGATGGCATTTAAAAACGGCCAGCGTAAAAATGGCATCATGCAGGGACAAGTTGCCACTTTAAACGAACAAGATATGGCGGATATTGCTGCTTTTTATGCAAAACAAAAAGTTAGCGTCGGTGCTGCTAGTGATGAAGCAAAACGTACCATGGGTGAGTTAGTTTACCGTGGTGGCGTTGAGACCAAAGGCATTGCAGCTTGTATGGGTTGTCATGGACCAAACGGTATCGGCAACTTACCAGCGAACTTTCCTAGCTTAACAGGTCAAAATGAAGCATATACCGCTCAAGCACTGAAGGATTTTCGTGCAGGTGATAATCGTGGATTTGATGACAAGGACGATACAGGTAAGATGATGCACGGCGTTGCAAAGAACATGAGTGATGCCGAAATTGAAGCTGTTGCGCATTATATTGCTGGACTACATTAAAGTTCACTAGTTAGTTTTATTAAGGGATGTAATAAAGGGTGGGCCGCGCGTATGTGCGATCCGCCCTTTTTTGTTTTGAAAGCGATAAAATTCTGCCATGAACCAAACACAAACCGCGGCAAAGCCTATTCCATCACGTTCAAGCATTATCTTGGACTTTCTCGGTTCAATGAACTTGGCGATTACCAGCTTAATGATTATTGCCATTGCTTCGGTGATTGGTACGGTGCTACAGCAGAACAAACCGTATGAGGACTATATCGCCAAGTTTGGTCCCTTTTGGCATGAGTTTTTTAAGTTCTTAAATTTATACGATGTATACAGTGCCGTTTGGTTTTTGGTGCTGTTATTTTTCCTCGTTTTATCTACCACGGTTTGTATTTATCGCAATACGCCCGTTATGTTGCGCGATATGAACAACTTTCGGCTAAATAGTAAATTAAAGTCGTTACGCACCATCGATAATGTTCAAGAATTTGAATTAGCCGGTAATGGTGAAAAAGAGCGAGAATACCTAAAACAGTTCTTACAGGTACAAGGCTATCGGGTTCGTGAAAAACAACATGAAGATCGCACTGTTATTGCTGGCATGCGTGGGCGTTGGAACCGGCCCGGTTACATTTTTGCGCATGTAGGGATTATTATTTTATTGATCGGTGGGGTTATGGACAGCACCCTCGATATTAATTTACGCGAGTTAACCGGTGCTAGTGTTGTAGATACCACATCGGTATTCGTGAAAGATATGCCGAAAGAAAGCCATCTATCACCCAATTCCTTACTCTCGTTTCGCGGCAACATTAATATTTCCGAAGGCCAACAAGCTAACTTTGCACTGTTGCAAGTACGAGAAGGTTCATTAGTGCAGTACTTACCCTTTGCTATCGAGCTAAAAGACTTTCGGGTTGAGCATTATGAATCTGGCCAACCTAAATCATTTGAAAGTGATTTGGTGATTCATGATACCGATAGAAACCATACCTTCGAACAAACCATTGCCGTCAATTATCCACTTATCTATCGTGGCTATACCATCTACCAAGCTTCGTTTGCTGACGGTGGTTCTAAATTAAAAATGAAAGTGTGGCCCTTTTACGATCATAAGCTACGAACTTTAGATATCGACAGCATTGTTCGTGGTACCCGTGTGTTAGATACCATGTCAGGTAGCCTGAACGTCGAAATTATTGATTTCAAAAAATATAATGTCTTACCTGCGCCTGAAAATGATCCGGCCAAGCGTAAGTTTGTTAATCATGGTTCAAGCTTTGTGTTTAAGGTCCGCGATGAAACAGGGGCAGCGCGCGAATATTTTAACTACATGTCACCGATCGAGCAGCAAGGCCGATACATGTATATCACCGGTATGCGAACCTCACCGGCAGAAGACTATCGTTATGTGCACATTCCTGCTGATGAGCAATTTACCCTACAGCGTTTTATGAAGTTTCATGCCCTATTAAATGATGCTGAGCGTATGCAAAAAATTGCCATTGAGACCGTGGATGAAGTGTTAAAAAATGCCCCCGACAGTGATCAGTACAAGGGGAATATCATCCAAACTATGCTGGATTTAGTCGACCGATTTAATTTTGGTGGCTTTGTGGCAATTGACCGCCATGTCCAAAATGCTCAGGTTGATGCAGCCCAAAAAGCAAAAATGGGCGAGGCATACATAAAAGTGCTCAATACCATTATGCAGGCTGCCTATGTGACGATACTCGAGGAAGAGGGTGTCGACCTCACCGAAGGTGTAAACCAAAAGCAGGAGCAGTTCTATCTCGATTCGCTTGAGGCACTGCGGCTGATTCCCCTTTACGGTTCACCATTTTATGTGCAACTCACTGATTTTACACATGTCGAATCTTCAGGCTTGTCTGTGGCTAAATTACCTGGCACAAATGTGTTTTATTTCGGCAGTATTATGAGCATTATTGGTATATTCCTATTATTATATCTAAGCCATCAACGGGTTTGGGCCGTGTTTTATCAGGATGAGTCAGGTCAGCAGCGGCTTTTATTTGCCGGCGCCGGTAATCGCCATGTTGCTGACTTTAAACAACATTTTGCGGTATTGGTAGAGAAATTATCCAGCTTACTTGGTAAGCAAGCAGCGTAGCGAGGTAAACACCGATGTCTGTCACAGAAGAAGTATTGCAACGTGAGTTAAGGCATACCCCCTTTTTAAAAACATTGTCGATCATGGATTGGCTTTTTGCAGCATTAGTTGTGGTCGGTACTATCTATGCCTATCAGCATTATTCCTACTTAATGGATGGCTATGAGGTTGCGATTT
>CAZPAE010000064.1:0-9081 GCA_964584455.1 uncultured Thioalkalispiraceae bacterium | reverse complement strand
TTTACTGGAATTATTGTGCTGGGCCTGGTGCTGAGTTTTGTGTTTCGCCAACATGCCAAAATGGTGGCACTGGGTGGGTTATTCGTATTATTGATTTATGTTTTATTACAAAACTATTGGGCAAGCGAGGCACGCGAACACGCTTATGCCAGTGTACCGGTCGATAAGTTAGGTGCTAATCAAATTCATGTCATGCCCCAGCCATTATCGCCTTGGCATTGGAAAGTGGTGATTGAAACCGAAGACCATTACTACATTCGCTATCTGCATTTATATCGAGAGACCATTCAAACTGCCCAAGCCACAGACAGCATGCTAAAACGGATCAATGCTTTGTACTTACCTGCTGATGAGGTGCAATGGGAGCTTGTGCCACGTTATGGTCTGAAATATAGCCAGGATTTCGCCAAACAGATTTGGCAACATGACAACATGCAAGCCATACGCGACTTTATGATGTACCCAGCTGTATACCGTTATGATAATTTACCCGATATGCAATGCATTTGGTTTGCCGACCAACGCTTTGTATTACGCAATATCCGCTCCCCCTTTGTATTTGGCGCTTGCCAGCATAAACAAAGCCAAGCATTAAAATTTTTACAGCTAGATGGCGATAAACCACAGCCGTTTTCTTAAGCTTTCTATTTTGCATGTTTGATAGCAAGTAGCCGTTTGGTTACACTTCTCAACCGGCGTCTTGTCCTTATCCTCTTGCTGTAGTTTGCAGGGAACAGCCGTTTGGTTACACTGCAGAAATTGTGGTTGAGATAGCCTGGATTGCTGTAGTTTGCAGGGAACAGCCGTTTGGTTACACTCCACAGCGGTATGGCCGGTGTTATTACCTAGCTGTAGTTTGCAGGGAACAGCCGTTTGGTTACACTTACACCCTGGAGAATCAACCAAAAGGTGTAGCTGTAGTTTGCAGGGAACAGCCGTTTGGTTACACTTTACCCAGCATTGCTAATGCACAGGGCAAAGCTGTAGTTTGCAGGGAACAGCCGTTTGGTTACACTACGGGCTAAAAACCAACGCGCATTTAACACGCTGTAGTTTGCAGGGAACAGCCGTTTGGTTACACTACGGGCTAAAAACAAACGCGCATTTAACACGCTGTAGTTTGCAGGGAACAGCCGTTTGGTTACACTCCCCCCGCGCCCCCCTGATAAGTGTATTTAGCTGTAGTTTGCAGGGAACAGCCGTTTGGTTACACTTTGACCGTGATGTTGCATTGGCGGCTGCTGCTGTAGTTTGCAGGGAACAGCCGTTTGGTTACACTAACTCTCGACCTGTTCCGCACTCAACAAACGCTGTAGTTTGCAGGGAACAGCCGTTTGGTTACACTTTTGTGGCGCTGATTCATCGATACGTTGGTGCTGTAGTTTGCAGGGAACAGCCGTTTGGTTAAACTAAGGCGAGAAGTACGTATATGCAAACGGGTGCTGTAGTTTGCAGGGAACAGCCGTTTGGTTACACTAATATACTCGATATAACCCAGTTGTTGTGAGCTGTAGTTTGCAGGGAACAGCCGTTTGGTTACACTTAGGAACGCTAAGGGTTGAGATTGAGTACGGCTGTAGTTTGCAGGGAACAGCCGTTTGGTTACACTTGGTAAGAAAAGGGGAATACACCGCTTCGCGCTGTAGTTTGCAGGGAACAGCCGTTTGGTTACACTTATATAAGTCCGAGAAGCTGGCTCCCGTGAGCTGTAGTTTGCAGGGAACAGCCGTTTGGTTACACTGTGACAGTGCGGGCACGTTGTTGCATGGTCGCTGTAGTTTGCAGGGAACAGCCGTTTGGTTACACTAGGTGTTCTGTAACACCTTCAATGCTAAGAGAAAAAAGGATTTTTCTCTTAGAACATTTCGATCTGATTGGGTGCTTTTTCGGTTGGTTTTCGCTGTTTTCCATGAAATACCTGCATTTTACCAAACTGGACATCGGTAATAGACATAATACGCACTTCACCATCTTCAGGCATGTTTTGCTTAATTCGTTTGCGCTGTACTTTGGCTTTTTCTTCACTGGCACAATAGCGTGCATAGACGGAGTATTGCAACATGCTAAAGCCATTACTTAGCAACATTTTACGGAAATCTGCATAAGCCCGCCGGGCATCAGGCGTATCGGTTGGTAAGTCAAATAAGGTAACGAGCCACACGGATTGATAAGGTGAAATGGCCATGTCTACACATGAGGTAAACTTAACTGTCGAGTTTCCCCAAGAATCGCCTTGCATAATGATTGCGCGGTTTTTTGTATCGCGCCTTGAAAAGTGAGCTTTTCTGTCCCCATATTTATCTCCCAGGTTAATAGTTGCAATAATTCACTGCGAACCGTTTTTTCCATTTCTGCATCCTGCCCATACTTTTCTACGATTTCATAAGTGAGTAAATCAACAAAAGGCCGATAAGGCTCCATTAAATCATCAGCTAAGCAATAAGCGTTATAGCGGTTATGGTGATGTAAGCCAATCGTAGGGTGTAGTCCAGTGGCACAAATCGCACGAGCAGTGACAGCACGAACAATGGCATAGCCATAATTCAAAAAACGATTCTGATCATCGGCAGCTGTATCACGCTTAAAACTATCTTGTTCAAATAGTCGGCTCCAGTAGCGGCGTGCAGCTTGTGCTTCAATATTCTCAGGATCACCAGAGCGAACTTTCTTTGCCAATGCACTTAACCCGGCATCATTTTGCGTGAGGCTCTTCAGTACACGCGCTTGCATATGGACTTTGGTTTGAATAAGTTGTTGCCACAAACGTTTTTTTAACGAAGTACTCATACTTGCTTGTGCGCTAAATCGTTCAGTTTGTGTGGTGTGTGACTGTAGCGGTAAGAACATACCAATAGGTTGATGTCGCGCATTGCTACTGATTACCATGACATTGCTTTCTATTAATTCGCTTAACACCGGTTGTGTGATCAGCGTTTGGGGGTGATCAATAATTAATGCAGACATGTCCTCAATGGGAATGCTGCCAACCAACTCACCGTTACGCTCAATGATGAGTTGTTGGTGTTTTAATTTGAGATAGCAACCTTCCGTGCCGATTTCAATAATCCGTTTACTCATTGCCTTGTATAATATTGCCTATAGTGTCGATGGTGATTTTTGCAGGGGTACATTGCCTGAATGATTCAGGTTTCTTTTTGATAGCACGGCGCCAGTCTTTTTTGTCAGCGTCAATGTGTAGCCGAAAAGAAAGATTGTGGTTTTGGTCCATTTTTTCTACTCGATAGAAGTTTGTTTCTCCGTCATGCGTCAATCGCACCATGTCATTTTGATGTAAGGCCATAATGAATTTTTTGTTTTCTCCAAGATGGGTTTGGATGATGGGTTGATTTTGTTGTTTGCGCTGTGCCGCTTCTAAGGTGCTAACAACGTTAGCTTGCCAGATAAGTTTTCCTTTTTTGTTAGTGGTTTCATAAATTTCGACATGATGATTATTGCGTGTCCACACATGACGGCGTTTATTGTTTTTGGGTGATAAAGGTTTGCCAATGGGCTGAATAGAACGCTCGGTTAAAACACGTACTTTATTGACTGGGATAGGAGTACCATGTTTGTTCGGTAATGTGAAAGGGTTTTCGGGGTTGCCAAAGGCGTTTTTAATAGTGTTATATTTTTCGAGGTGTTGTTTGGCTAAGTCACGGATAGTGAGATCGCGAATTTTCTTACGGCCAGTACCCAAGATGTCTTTCTCGTTAAGGTCAGCGATATTCATACGTACTATAGCCATATCCTTGCCGGTTTCATCTGTGGCTTTGCCATAAAGTGTTTCATCATGTAATGCACCGCTAATTTTGCGGAATACTTTGTGCGATACGATAATATTATTAACAGACTGTTCGGCCTGCTGGCGCAAGCCGCTAATCGGGGCAGGATAAGACTCAATACGCAATCGGCCTTGTGACAATGCCGCATAACGATTGAGCTTTTGCACAGCGGCTCGATCCGTTAAAGCACACACAATAGCATCGATGGCATGATGGCGATGGTCTAAGCGAGTTTTCTCGCCGCTATCACTGAGTATATTATTTAATCCCCATGCTCGACGTAGTAGGGCAGTAGTGCCACCTTTTACCGGTTCAATGCGTACGCCTTTGAGTTGTTGTAGGTAGGCGACGGTTTTGCGCGCAATATAGCGGCTTTCGTTCAGTTGTTGAGATACAAAGTCATCGAGATCTTTTATAGCCTCTTTGCTAAAGCGCTTAAATTTTGCATAAGGGAGTTTCTTCGCCCGTTGCAACACTTCTTTATAGTGAGCCTCATTTGAATGATAGAATTCCCAGGGCGTTTGGTTACCTTTTTGTTCGTTTTCTTTTCGTAAGCATAAAGTTTTGTTCATATAGCTGTCGTCTAAACAGCGTGAGTAAGGAATAATATGCTCAATATCAAATTGAGGATGCTCGCCGAATAAAGCATTAAATGGGATAGTTTCTCCTGTGTAAGGACACACATGCTTACACTCTTCCCATAAACGATACTTGAGTTTATCGCTGCGCGATGGGTTAAGGATGCCATTTTCTTTTAATGTTTTTTCGGCGCGTTCATTGGCTTTGGTGTTTTGTAATTGCCGAAAGGCGATTTCTTCTCGTTGTTTTCGTGTATTTTTAAGGTCACGTAACATTTCTACGCGAATAACCGTGGGCAAGCCATGTTCCTTGATGAGTGCATTGACGACACGTCTCACTTGATATAATGCGCGCTCGACTAAGGGGTTACGTAATCCTTCGGTTGTTATGGTGTTATTAAGTTCATTTTGCGCATGTTGAATGACTTTTTTTCGTTTGTTTTTTGCTAGAACGCCAGGGAAGGGCAATAGGGATTTATCCCCATCTTCAGGTGTTTTTTTATGATCATAACTGGCTTCAGCGCAGGCTTGGTCATAACTAGGGCCTTGGTTATTTGGTGTGGCCATGCGTTGTAATACATGAGTAATGTTTCGTGCTGCTTTGCTGGATAAATGTAAATATCCTTTAGGAAGCTCGAGACTTTTTAATATTAATTTGTCAATTTGTTCAGCTGAAAAAGAGTATGTGCGTGTTAAACGTTTTAACAAAACCGCATCACTGTCGATATTCATTAAGTCGTATGTCAGTTGTTCTTGTTGTGTGTGGTTTAAGCTTTTCCAGTCTTTTTTTCCTATGGCGCTAATAATAATGGCAGCTGTTTGATTACCTAATAGGCCAGATTTACGCACCTTTTCTAAATTAAATTGTGCGTTTTCGTTGAAATCCAATTCTTTCCTGATTTTATTCCAGTCTAATTGTTTTTTGTCACAAAGCTTTTTGTGAAGTGTGGCACGTTCTTTATCCGTTAAAAACCGTTCTTCCCCACTGCTAAAGAGCACTTTTAAATTATTGAGTGATTGCCATAAACGAAACTCTTGGGCTGCTAATGAGGCTTTGGGAGCACGTTTACGCCCAGGTTCAAATTCACACAAGCCAACCAAATGCTTTTGAATCTTTAAGGGGCGTTGATAAAAAATAGCGTGATGAATACGCTGTTGGTTGGCAACATCCATTTGCTTTTTATAATATTTTGCTTGCGTTTCCCAGATAATATTGAATTCATTTAAGTAGTCTTCTCGGGCAGTGTATTGTCCTCGGCGTCTTTGTTGGTGTGGATCTAAGTGAAAAAAATATTCACCAATAGTACGATAGCCGTGCTGTTGCATTGTCGTCTTGATGTCATTAATGGCCGTTGCCACTTTGCCATCATCTTTGCTTTTACCCGTTTTACGGTTAGATAAATAACCACGACGTTGCCCAAGGTGATATAACGCTCGGCCTATTTGATAGGGGGCTAGCTTTTCATCTAAAGCGCGAGTTCGTAACGCATAAGGATCTTCTTTTGCCATTAAGATGTCGAGCTGGTCCGCTTGTGTAGGGAGTAGGCCTGCATCTTGTAATGCGTGTAATAGTTTTTGTTTACGGCGTACCCGGCGAAACCCCTGGCGGCGCAGGCTGCGGGCATCACTTCGGTCTTGGTTTAGCGACTTTTCACCTTTGCTGCGGTCCATGCCTTCCGCAAAAATACGCACCCCACTACAACGTAGTGCTTCAGGAAGGAGTTTGTTAAGGGATTGTTCGGTTGGTTGTTTTATATCGATAATGGCCCAACCAATAGAGCTTGTACCAAGATCAAGACCAAGAATATAGGGTTTAGTCATCAATGATTCCTCCCTGAAGGTAATATCCATTTTTTATGTATTGGGCATAATATACTGCTAATAAATGGGGAAAATAAAGGGGTGAAGAGAAAAAAATCAGGGAAATATAGGGAAATATAATGCTAAGTTTATTCAACTTCTGCATTTTATATGACTCTTAGCCATGTCTATTAGGAATAGCTTATTTACTAGTAGGTTGATAGATAATATTTAGGCTTGTAGATGCTATCAATGGCTGTATATACTAGCTGCGTGTAACCAAACGGCGGTTTCTTGCTTATTACAGTAAGACAGATTCTGTCGTAGGCTCTATCTTTCGAGATATCCTGCCTGGTCCGAGGACCACCATAATCAGCCCTGCTCTGCGGGGCTTTTTATTGCTCGCATACTTTATATTCTGCATTTTCTATTTATTTCCGCTTCAAATATAGAACGACTTGTTATTTGTTTACACTGTAAAAACGATACTGCGGTACTCCGCTGTAATTTGAAAGGAGCCGCTGTTTGGTTACACTATCCTCTTAAAACACCAGAACGACGGCGTCGCTGTAGTTTGAAGGGAATCGCTGTTTGGTTACACTACACTGAACACCAAAGAACAGTTGGCGTTAGCTGTAGTTTGAAGGGAATCGCTGTTTGGTTACACTGCACATCATGGACGATATTCGTGATGAGCTGCTGTAGTTTGAAGGGAATCGCTGTTTGGTTACACTACTCGTGTTCAGTTGCGAAATGTCGTCTTCGCTGTAGTTTGAAGGGAATCACTGTTTGGTTACACTTTCGGCTTGCTCGGCTACACCCAAGGTGGGCTGTAGTTTGAAGGGAATCGCTGTTTGGTTACACTGTCGTATAGGTTGTCGTAGCGATAGCTATCGCTGTAGTTTGAAGGGAATCGCTGTTTGGTTACACTGCGGGGGCGATTCAAATCATGATGGACCCGGCTGTAGTTTGAAGGGAATCGCTGTTTGGTTACACTTAGCACGTCTTCATAGTCGATATAGCTAACGCTGTAGTTTGAAGGGAATCGCTGTTTGGTTACACTTCCGGCCACCAAGTAATGTCGCCAGGTTCAGCTGTAGTTTGAAGGGAATCGCTGTTTGGTTACACTATTATCCCGCTAGCGAATGAGCAATCAGCAGCTGTAGTTTGAAGGGAATCGCTGTTTGGTTACACTTCTTGCTTTAAGCTGCTCATCGCGCGGTTGGCTGTAGTTTGAAGGGAATCGCTGTTTGGTTACACTAAGATGCCAGGAACAGTAAATGACTGAATAGCTGTAGTTTGAAGGGAATCGCTGTTTGGTTACACTCGCCTGATATGATGGGCAAATATACTTATAGCTGTAGTTTGAAGGGAATCGCTGTTTGGTTACACTTCAAAAGATGAGAGCCACCACTGCTGACGCGCTGTAGTTTGAAGGGAATCGCTGTTTGGTTACACTCCCGAATCCGTGCATGCTGTTCGAGGAACTGCTGTAGTTTGAAGGGAATCGCTGTTTGGTTACACTCGTTAACTTCTGTTTCCGATATAAAGACTTGCTGTAGTTTGAAGGGAATCGCTGTTTGGTTACACTAGGTGTTTTGTAACACCTTCAATGTTAAGAGAAAAAAGGACTTTTCGCTTAGCATGTTTTGAGTTTTTCAAGAAAATTCCTCTGTTATTTTTGTATTTTCTAGCCGGTTTTGCATCCAAAATATAGGTTGTACAGATGCGGTGATGACTTAACTATATGTTAAATTTTGCTACTACAATAGTGCGAAGCCTATTTTATTTATTATAGATATTTAACAGACACAAATTGTGACAAAGTAGTTATCGTATTCGGTATACAAGTTTGTTACCTTCCATTCAAAAGACGATAGTCATATCGCAATAGTTTTCTAATTTAGTTATATCTAACTCAAGGAAGGGGAAAGCCATATGGATAATGGCGCCATCTTATTTTTATTCTCAACGCGTTATCTCACCACAAAACCATCGTTCTGTTTGCTTATTCGTGGCGTAACACCATGAGTGATAAGGAAACGGACGACGATAAGAACCAGAGAAAGGTGGTGATAAACAGCCGCCGCCCAGGGAATGTGGTGATTAATGGTCGCACGGCGGTGCATGCCGGGTCCGGTGGGGTGTTAACGACATCGGATGTGTGTAAGACACCGAGTAAGTGTCGGCCACGTAATTACACCAATGTGGCGGTCTCCGAAGATGCGGCCAAGACTGCGAGCAGTGTCTTCATCAACGGTAATCCGGCCTGCCATAGCCAGTCTATCTTTTCCAAAAGCACCGGTGATGAGCCCGGTACCTGTGGTGGCGTAAAGTCCGGTACCATCAAGCAAAAAGCCGAATTTGTCACTTACTCCAACAATGTGTTTATCGAAGGGTTTCCGGCGGTTCGTCAATTTGATTTGATGGTCTCCAATAATCGCAATACCCCACCGGCACCACTCATGCAACCAGGCGCAGGTACTCCTCCAGACCTTTCACCCGAAGGTACCGAGGGGGTGCCATTAACACCCGAATCACATATCGTAGATTTGGATACCGCAGGAGAGGAACTCAACCTATTAAAAGGGCAGTACAGTGTGCTTGACCCCAATCAGCCCACGGTTTCCCCTGACAATACAGCGACGCAAACCACCACTGCTGGGCAAGCCTTATCCGCGCAACCGGCTCCCTCTTTTACACCAACGCCTCGGTCAACCTTACCATTACCCACCCATGTACACGGTGGTGGATGGACACCGGCAAACCAACCCCATTATCAGGGCGCCCAGCCCGATGCGCCCTCGCCTTGGCAGAAGTTGGCGGCGTTCAGTATCCGGGCCGCGTCCATCATTACCGGTGTGCTCACCACCGATGACAGTCGCACTCCCGTCAAAACCTGGAGCGAAGGGCCGTATCGT